>DHHE01000222.1 GCA_002403115.1 bacterium UBP2_UBA4780
CTGCGCCGCGCCCGTGATCATGTTCTTGATATAGTCAGCGTGCCCAGGACAGTCCACATGCGCATAGTGACGCGCTACAGTCTCGTACTCGACATGCGCCGTCGCGATCGTTATCCCCCGCTCCTTCTCCTCCGGCGCCTTGTCTATCTCGTCAAACGCCGTGAACTTCGCCTGACCCTTCGTCGACAGAACCCGGGTGATTGCCGCGGTCAACGTCGTCTTCCCATGATCGATGTGACCTATCGTCCCTACGTTGACATGCGGCTTCGTCCGCTCAAATTTTTCCTTTGCCATCGCCGTACCTCTTTTTCCTGTTTGTTCAGCCTAAAAGCCTCGTATCTTATGGATAATTGCATCGGCCTGCCTGGTCGGGACCTCAGCAAATTCACTAAACTGCATGGTAAATGTCGCCCGGCCCTGGGTTGCTGACCGCAGATCCGTCGAGTAGCCGAACATCTCGGCAAGGGGAGCCCTGGCCTGCACGACCTGGCTACCCCGGTCAACCTCGACCCCGACGATATGAGCCCTTTTCCTGTTCAGGTCGTTGATGACCTCGCCCAGGTACTCTTCCGGGGTGATGATCTCCAGCGCCATTACCGGCTCCAGCAGGATCGGCGACGCTTCCTGTGCAGCCTTGCGGCAGGCCATGGTAGCGGCTACGCCGAAGGCCATCTCGGTGGAGTTCTCCTCATCATAGGAGCCGCCCACCAGTCGGACCCGCACATCCGTGACCGGATAGCCGATCAGGGGGCCGGAATCGAGACTGTCTCGCACTCCCTTTTCCACGGCGGCGATAAATTCCTTGGGCACCTGGTCCTCGGAAACCGCTCTCTCGAACTGGACGCCCACACCACGCTCCAGCGGCTCAAGTTCGAGCTCAACGTGTCCGTACTGCTCCTTGCCGCCTCCCTGAGTGACAAAGCGCCCCTCGGCAGAAGCGGTGGCGGTCAGGGATTCCTTGTAGGCGACCTGGGGTTTACCCACATTGGCCGAAACCTTGAAATCCCGGATCAGCCTGTCGACTATGATTTCCAGGTGTAGTTCGCCCATCCCGGAAATAATTGTCTGGCCGGTGTCTTCGTTCACCGACACGCGAAAGCTCGGGTCTTCCTTGGCTATCCGCTCAAGGGTTTCCTTGAGCTTGCCTTCGTCGGCCTTGGTCTTTGGCTCAATGGCCACGCCGATGACCGGCTCGGGAAAATCCATACTCTCAAGCACGACATAATCGCCGGCACCGCAGAGGGTGTCGCCGGTGGTCGAAAACTTCAACCCGACCACCGCGCCGATATCGCCGGCGCTCAACCCGTCGACCTCCTCCCGCTTGTTGGCATGGAGCAGGATGAGTTTGGAAATCTTTTCCTGCTTTCGCTTCAAGGGATTGAACACCTTGTCGCCTACCTTGAGCTCACCGGAGTAAACCCTGATAAACGAGAGATTATCCACGAACGCATCGGCCTGGAGCTTAAAGATCAGGCCGGAAAATTTTTCCTTTCGATCAGCATTCCGGACAATGATGCCCCCATCCTTGTCATGCCCCTGCACCGGTGGAATGTCCAGCGGCGAGGGCAGATACCGAATTACGGCATCAAGCAGGGGCTGCACCCCCTTGTTTTTAAATGCTGACCCGCACAGCACAGGAACAATGTCCAATGACAGGGTCGCCTTGCGCAGTGCCTTGTATAACTCTGCAGGAGTTATTTCACTGTCATTCAAATATTTTTCCATGACCCCCTCATCGAAGTCGGCCAACTTCTCGAGGAGAGTCATCCGGGCGGCCGAGGATTTGTCCTTTAAATCGTCGGGGATTTCCTCTATCCCAACCTGCAGGCCCTGGGTCGACTCATCAAAGCGCAGAACCTTCTGCTCGACGAGATCGATGATGCCGGCAAAGCTGTCTTCGCTGCCTAGGGGCAGCGTTATCGGCACCGGATTCGCACCCAGTTGCTCGCGTATCTCGGAAACGCAACGCCCAAAGTCAGCACCGATGCGATCCATCTTGTTGACAAAGGCGAGGCGCGGTATCCGATAATGGTCGGCTTGTCGCCAAACCGTTTCCGATTGGGGCTCAACACCGCCAACCGCGCAGAAAATGGCGATTGCGCCATCAAGCACCCGCAGGCACCGCTCCACCTCAATGGTGAAATCGACGTGCCCTGGGGTGTCAATTATATTGATCCGGTGGTCCTTCCACAAGCAGGTAGTGGCTGCCGAGGTGATAGTGATCCCCCGTTCCTGCTCCTGCTCCATCCAGTCCATGACCGCCGTGCCGTCATGGACCTCACCCAGCTTGTGCGACCGGCCGGTGTAAAAGAGAATACGTTCCGTGGTCGTGGTTTTCCCCGCATCGATATGGGCCATAATGCCTATATTGCGCAGGGTGGATAGCGATCCTCCTCCAGCCACGTTTAATTCCCGTATCCCTGTTTATCATCTTCAGCTTGTTTGCTGCATAATTCGATAAGCTCGCAAAAAATGAAACCACTGACCATCCGCCACGCTGATTTCAATATGTCGCTTTGCTTACCGACGTCGGAATCGGATAATTTTCGTTTCCGACAAAAAGTCGTTTATTTACAGCAGTCGGCACTGCTTGTCAATGTTCTTCTGCAACATCCAGCCGACGCTAGCCTGATTTGCCTGCTCTTACCAACGATAATGGGCAAAGGCCTTGTTCGCCTCGGCCATCTTATGCGTATCCTCGCGTTTCTTTACGGCCGAGCCACGGTTATGGTAGGCATCGATCAATTCAGCGGCGAGTTTGTCGGACATGGTTTGTCCGGAACGACCCTTGGCATAGGAAATGATCCAGCGGATCGCCAAAGCATTGCGCCGGTCAGGACGAACCTCCACCGGAACCTGATAGGTGGCGCCGCCCACTCGGCGGGACTTCACCTCAACCCGGGGCCTGACATTCTCCATGGCCGCCTCAAAGACCGACAGGGCCTCCTCCCCGGCCATCTTCTCGCTGATAATATCCAGAGCCCCGTAGAGCAGATGCCGGGCAACGGATTTCTTCCCATCTTCCATCAGGGAGTTGGTAAACTTGGACACCAGGGCGCTGTTGAATCTTGGGTCCGGACCCACCGGCTTCTTCGCGATCAGTTTTTTTCTAGGCATTGTTCCTATTCCCCAAAGGAATCGTTGATAAGGTCGCTCAACTTGCTCACGCCGACCATCTGCCTCTGTACATTCGATAAGCTTCAGAGGCTGCCGTCGTCACAATCGCATTTTTGCGATTGTGACCAAGCGTTAACGCACAAGTTATTTGGGCCGCTTGGCCCCATATTTTGACCGGCCCTGCTTGCGGTCCGAGACACCAAGGGTGTCAAGCGTGCCGCGGATAATATGATACCGCACGCCGGGCAGGTCTTTGACCCTGCCGCCCCGGATCAAAACCACCGAGTGCTCCTGCAGGTTGTGCCCGATACCGGGAATATACGAGGTCACCTCAATACCGTTGGTCAACCGCACCCTGGCCACCTTCCGCAACGCGGAGTTCGGCTTTTTGGGAGTGGTGGTATATACGCGCACACAGACGCCCCGTCTCTGGGGGCAGCTCTGCAGAGCGGGGGTGTTGGTCCGCTTGGTAACTTTTTTTCTTCTATTCCGGACAAGCTGGTTGATTGTCGGCATCGAAACTACTCCTCAATAAACAATAGAACTGTACCTTCCTGCTCACCCATCATGACCAGGGGCACGAAATTAGAAATGATATCGTACACTACTCTCCCTGTCAAGGGGAAAGTTCCTTACTGCTCATGTTCTATCCGATAGCGCCCGAGACCGGTGCCAGCCGAGATCAGCCGGCCCATGATCACGTTTTCCTTCAGCCCGGCAAGTTGGTCTATCCGGCCGGCCATGGCCGCGTTGGTCAGGACCTTGGTTGTTTCCTGGAACGAGGCAGCGGAAATAAAGGAATCCGTGGAGAGCGATGCCCTGGTCACCCCGAGCAGCAGAGGTTCGGCCGAGGCCGCCTGCTTGCCCCCGGCAACCAACCGCTCGTTTTCCTCGCGGAAGCGCCACCACTCCACCTGCTCGCCAAGCATAAAGGCTGAATCACCCACCTCGCTGATCTGGACGCGCTTGAGCATCTGGCGGACAATGGTTTCAATATGCTTGTCGTTGATGCGCACGCCCTGCAGCCGATAGACCTCCTGGATCTCGTTGACCAGGAACCGCGCCAGTTCCTCGGCGCCCAGAACCCGCAGGATGTCATTGGGCAGCACCGAGCCCTCCATCAGCCGCTCGCCTGCCTTGACGTAATCGCCCTCGTGGACGGTGATGTGCTTGGCCTTGGGCAGCAGGTATTCCTTGGGCTCGCCCGCGTCTGGGGTAACGATGACCCGCCGCTTGCCCTTGAGATCCTTGCCGTAGGTCACCCGGCCGTCGATCTCGCTGATGATCGCCTGCTCCTTGGGCTTGCGCACTTCGAACAGCTCGGCCACCCGGGGCAGACCGCCGGTGATGTCCTTGGTCTTGGTGGTTTCCCGGGGGATCTTGGCCACCACCGTGCCGGGGGTGATGACCTCACCCTCGCCCACGGTGATGATCGAGCCCACCGGCAGAGAATACCGCGCCGGGATGTCTCCGCCCGGCAGCTTCAGAGTCCGGCCCCGCTCATCCTTCATGGTGATGCGGGGGTTGGACTGCTTGGAGACGGTGGCCATGGTGATAACCTTGCTCGCCTTGCCGGTAATCGCGTCCACCTTCTCCTGCATGGTGTCGCCTTCGATGACGTCGCCGTACTTGATCTTGCCGCCGATTTCGCTGACGATCGGGATGGAAAAAGCGTCCCAGTCGGCGATAATCGTGCCCGGATCAACGTGCGTGCCTTCCTTCACCTTGAGTTCCGCGCCATAGGGCACCGGGAAGCGTTCGCGATCCAGGCCCTGGTCGTCCTGCACCCGGACCTCGGCGTTGCGGCTCATGACCACCTGGAGGCCGGCAGCATTGGTGACCGACTGCAGGTTCTTGTAGCGGACGTCGCCGCCTCGCTGAGTCCGCACCTCGGCCTGCTCAACGCTCCGGCTTGCGGTGCCGCCGATATGGAAAGTCCGCATGGTCAGCTGCGTGCCGGGCTCGCCGATGGACTGGGCGGCGATGATCCCGACTGCCTCGCCGATGTTGACCATGTGGCCGCGCCCGAGATCCCGGCCGTAGCATGCGGCGCAGATGCCGCGCTTGGACTCGCAGGTGAGTACGGAGCGGATCATCACCTTGTCGACACCGGCCGCCTCGATGGCCTCCACCCGGTCCTCGGTAATCTCCTCGCTCTCTCTGACCAGGACCTCGCCGGAATAGGGATCAACGATGTCCTCCAGGGCGACGCGGCCCAGGATGCGGTCGCCGATACGGACAATGACCTCGCCGCCCTCGATGAGCGGTTCCGCGGCTATGCCTTTCATTGTGCCGCAGTCCTTTTCCACGATGGTGGAATCCTGCGCCACGTCCACCAGCCGCCGGGTCAGATACCCGGAGTTTGCGGTCTTCAGGGCGGTATCGGCAAGACCCTTGCGCGCCCCGTGGGTGGAGATGAAATACTCCAGCACATTCAGGCCCTCGCGGAAATTGGCCTTGATCGGCGTCTCGATGATCTCGCCGGAGGGCTTTGCCATCAGACCGCGCATCCCCGCCAGCTGACGGATCTGGTCCTTGGAGCCTCTGGCCCCGGAGTCCGCCATGATGAACACCGGGTTGAAGCTCTTGGTCTCCACCACCTTCTTATCCTTGTCGCGCTGATGATAGTCGACGGACATCTCGTCCATCATCTTCTTGGCGACCTTGTCGGTGATCTTGGACCAGATGTCCACGATCTTGTTGTACTTCTCGCCGTCGGTGATCAGACCGTCGGAATACTGCTGCTCAACCTCCATGGCCTCCTTTTCCGCTGATTCGACCAGTTCCTCCTTCTCCACCGGGATCTTCATATCATTGATGCAGATGGAGATGCCTGCCCGGGTCGCGTTCTCGTAGCCCAGGTCTTTCAGGCGATCCGCCAGGAGGACCGTTTCCTTGGTGCCGGCATGCCGGTAGGTGTAGTCGATGAGAAAGGAGAGTTCCTTTTTCGACAGTTCCTTATTCACCAGGCTGAAGGGAATGTGCTCGGGCAGCAGTTCGCTGACCAGGATCCGGCCGATGGTGGTATCGACCATCTTCCCGTTCACCCGGAGCTTGACCTTGGCCTGCAGATGCACCGCCCCGTGGTCATAAGCCATCCGGGCCTCGGTGACCGAACCAAACCGGGTGCCCTCGCCCTTGGCGCCATAGCGCTCCCGGGTCATGTAATAGAGTCCGAGCACGATATCCTGGGTCGGGATGATGATCGGCGAGCCGTTGGCCGGGGAGAGGATGTTGTTGGTGGACATCATCAGGATTCGGGCTTCCACCTGCGACTCCACGGACAGGGGCACGTGCACCGCCATCTGGTCGCCGTCGAAGTCGGCGTTGAAGGCAACGCAGACCAGGGGGTGGAGCTGAATGGCCTTGCCCTCGATGAGCACGACCTCGAAGGCCTGCATGCCGAGGCGGTGCAGGGTCGGAGCCCTGTTGAGCAGGACAGGATACTCGCGGACGATGTCGTCCAGGACGTCCCAGACCTCCTTGGTGCCCAGCTCAACCATCTTGCGGGCGCTCTTGATAGTGGTCACGTAGCCCAGGTGTTCCAGCCGGTTGTAGATGAACGGCTTGAACAGCTCCAGAGCCATCTTCTTGGGCAGGCCGCACTGGTGCAGNNCCGAGTAGTCGACGCGCTTGCCGAGAAGGTTCTGGCGGAAGCGGCCCTGCTTGCCCTTGAGCATGTCGGAAAGCGATTTCAGTGGCCGTTTGTTAGGGCCGGTGATGGTCCGGCCGCGCCGACCGTTGTCAAAGAGGACGTCCACCGCTTCCTGCAGCATCCGCTTCTCGTTACGGATGATGATGTCAGGGGCATCCAGCTCCAGCAACCGCTTGAGCCTGTTGTTGCGGTTGATCACCCGCCGGTACAGGTCATTAAGATCCGAGGTTGCGAAACGGCCTCCCTCCAGGGGAACCAGAGGACGCAGGTCCGGAGGCAGGACCGGGATGACGTCCAGGATCATCCACTCCGGCCGGTTGCCCGAATCACGGAAGGCCTCCACCACGTGCAACCGCTTGCCCAGCTTGCTGCGCTTGGTGGCGGAGCCGGTTTCCTTCATCTCCTTGCGCAGTTCCTCGGACAGAGCCGCAAGATCAAGATTGGCCAGCATGAGGCGAATGGCCTCGGCGCCGATGCCCACGGTGAATTTGCCGGCATGCTCCTCCATCGCGGACCTATACCGCTCCTCGGTGAGGAGGGTGCCCACGGGCAGGGCCTCGACCTGGGAGGTGACCACCGCGTACGATTCAAAATAGAGGATCCGCTCCAGCTGTTTCAAGGTCATGTCGAGGATGGCGCCGATCTTGCTGGGCAGGCTCTTCAGAAACCAGATATGGGCGACCGGGGCGGCAAGTTCGATATGGCCGAGACGCTCCCGGCGGACCTTGGACTGGATGACCTCCACGCCGCACTTCTCGCAGACGACCCCGCGGTGCTTCATCCGCTTGTACTTGCCGCAGTTGCATTCAAAGTCCTTGACCGGCCCGAAGATCTTGGCGCAGAACAGACCGTCCCGTTCCGGCTTGAAGGTCCGGTAGTTGATGGTCTCCGGCTTGACCACCTCGCCATGGGACCATTGCCGAATCTTGTCGGGCGAGGCCAGCCCGATGCGGATGGTGTCGAAGTCGTAGACCCGGGCGTCCTGGTCGTGGTTGTTGTTGGCCTTATCGGGGGTCATTGTCTAGTCCTCCTTGTTCAGTTGGACGTCCAGGCACAGGCCCTGCAGCTCCTTGACCAGAACGTCGAAGGAGGCCGGGGTGCCCGGCTCGGGCAGGTTCTCCCCCTTGACGATGGCCTCGTACACCCGCTGCCGGCCCTGGACGTCGTCCGACTTGACGGTCAGGATCTCCTGCAGGGTGTAGGCCGCCCCGTAGGCCTCCAGGGCCCAGACCTCCATCTCCCCGAAGCGCTGGCCGCCGAAGTGGGCCTTGCCCCCCAGCGGCTGCTGGGTTATCAGCGAGTAGGGGCCGATGGAGCGGGCGTGGATCTTGTCGTCCACCAGGTGGGAAAGCTTGAGCATGTACATCAGTCCCACGGTCACCGGTGCGTCGAACTGCTCGCCGGAACGACCGTCGAAGAGCGTCACCTTGCCGTTCTCCGGCAGGCCGGCCTTGACCATCTCATCGGTCACCTCCTGGTAGGTGGCGCCGTTGAACACCGGGGAGGCCACCTTGTAGCCCATGATCTGGGCGGCCCATCCCAGATGGGTTTCCATGATCTGCCCCAGGTTCATGCGCGAGGGCACGCCCAGGGGGTTGAGGATCAGGTCCAGCGGTGTGCCGTCGGACAGGTAGGGCATGTCCTCGGCCGGCACTATCCTGGCCAGGATCCCCTTGTTACCGTGGCGGCCGGCCAGTTTGTCGCCCACCATCAGCAGGCGCTTGCGGGCCACGAACACCTTGACCAGCTTGATGACGTCGGCCGGCAGCTCGTCGCCGCGCTCCAGCTTCTCCTTCTCCACCTGGACGTTGTTCTGCACCGCCTCGATGGCCCGGCGGGCCGAGACCATCAGCTTGTGGGCCTTCTGGCTCAGGGGCCTGTCCTCGCAGATCTCGCTGATGTCCTCGATGTCGTGCTCGAAGCGGATATCCTCCAGCACCTCCCGCGACAGGCGCTGGCCCTTCCGGGCCACCAGCTTGTCGCCGCGCTTGACGGTCAGGTTGCAGGTGGCGTCCACCAGCAGCTCGGATAGCCTCCGGTCCCGCTCGTGCCGGATTCGCTCCACCTGCTTCTTGGCCTCCTTCTGCATCTCCTCGATCTTGCGCTTCTCGTCCAGGCTGGTGCGGCGGTCCTGGCTCTTCCGGGAGAAGACCTTGACGTCGCAGACCACCCCGTCCATGCCCGGGGGCGCCTTGAGCGAGGTGTCCTTGATGTCCCCGGCCTTGTCGCCGAAGATGGCCCGCAGCAGCTTCTCCTCGGGGGTGGGTTCGGTCTCGCCCTTGGGGGTGACCTTGCCCACCAGGATGTCGCCGGCCTCCACCCGGGCGCCGATGCGGATGACGCCGTTCTCGTCCAGGTCCTTGACCGCCTCCTCGCCCACGTTGGGGATCTCCCGGGTGATCTCCTCCGGCCCCCGCTTGGTGTCGCGGACGAAGCATTCGAAGCTTTCGATATGGATGGAGGTGAACTTGTCCTCGCGGACCATCTTCTCGCTGATGATGATGGCGTCCTCGAAATTGAAGCCCACCCAGGGCATGAAGCCCACCAGGCAGTTGATGCCCAGGGCCAGATCCCCGCCGCTGGTCGAGGAGCCGTCGGCGATCACCTCACCCTTCTTGATGGTCTCGCCCTCGCGGACGATGGGCCGCTGGTTCATGCAGGTGTCCTGGTTGGAGCGGCGGTGCTTGATGAGGGGATAGTGGTCCAGCTGGCTGTCCTTGAGGAAGTCGACCTCGGCCAGGTCCTGCTTCAGCGGCCGGAGGTAGACGGCGTCGGCCGAGACCTTCTCCACCACCCCGTCCCGCTGGCAAAGCACCATGGTGCCGGAGTCGATGGCCGCCCGGTACTCCAGGCCGGTGCCGATGACCGGGGACTCGGGCTGCAGCAGGGGCACCGCCTGGCACTGCATGTTGGATCCCATCAGGGCCCGGTTGGCGTCGTCATGCTCCAGGAACGGAATGAGGGCGGCCGACAGGCTCACCAGCTGCTGGGGGGAGATGTCCATGAAGTCCACCTCGCCGGGTTTGACCCGGGGAAAAGTCTCCCGGTGCCGGCAGAGGGCCAGGTCGGCCATCAGCCGGCCGTCCTCGGACAGCAGGGTGTTGGCCTGGGCGATGGTGAACTGGTCCTCCTCGTTGGCCGAGAGGTACTCCACCTCGCCGGAGAGCTTTCCGGACTTGGCCTTGCGGTAGGGGGTCTCCAGGAAGCCCAGGTCGTTGACCCGGGCGAAGCAGGCCAGGCTGGCGATCAGCCCGATGTTGGGGCCCTCCGGGGTCTCGATGGGGCACAGCCGCCCGTAGTGGGTGTAGTGCACGTCGCGCACCTCGAAACCGGCCCGCTCCCGGGTGAGGCCGCCCGGCCCCAAAGCCGACAGCCTCCTCTTGTGCCGGAGCTCGGCCAGCGGGTTGGGCTGGTCCAGGAACTGGGACAGCTGGGAGGAGCCGAAGAAGGTGTTGATGGTGGAGGAGACGATCCTGGGGTTCACCAGCTCGTGCGGGGTGATGGCCTCGGATCCGTCCCAGATGGACATCCTCTCCTTGGCCATCCGGGCCATGCGGGAGATGGCCACCGAGAACTGCCCGGCCACCAGTTCGCCCACCCGCAGCACCCGCCGGTTGCCCAGATGGTCGATGTCGTCCACCACCCCCTGGTTGACGCGCAGTCCCAGCAGGTAGCGCACCGTCTCCACGAAGTCTTTGGGGGTAAGCACGGTGGAGCTGGAGCCCTCGATGCCCAGGCGCCGGTTGAGCTGGAAGCGGCCCACCCGCTTGAGGTCGTAGTATTTCCGGTCGAAGAACAGTCGCTCGATGACGTTCTTGGCCAGGTCGGGGCTGATGGCGTCGCCGGGATGCAGGATGTTGTAGATCTTGGAGAGGGCGTCCTCCCTGATCCCCTTGTTGTTGTCGGCCAGCAGGGTCCTGGGGATGATGGCCGGGTCCTTGGAGGGATCGATGCCGACCACCTTGGCCTCGTCTATCTTGGCCAGCCTGATGGCGGCCAGCACCTCGGGGGTGATGATCTGGCCGGAGCCGGCCAGCACCTCGCCGGTGTTGGGCACCACCACGTCCTCCATCAGGTAGCGGCCCAGGGCCGGCTTCTCGCCGGAAAGGCTGACCGTCTCCGGCTGGTGGAACAAAGCCAGCAGGTCCCGGTTCTTGGCGTAACCCACCGCCCTCAGCAGCAGGGTGGCGTGGAATTTCCGGTGCTTGTCGATGGACACCCACAGCAGGTCGTTGGGATCAAGGAGGAACTTCAGCCATGAGCCGCGGTAGGGGATGACTTCGGCGGTGTGCATCCGCTTGCCCGAGGGGTGGGTCTTCTCGGCGAAGAACACCCCCGGGCTGCGGTGCAGCTGGCTGACCACCACCCGCTCGGCCCCGTTGATGACGTAGGTGCCGGAGTCGGTCATCAGCGGCAGTTCTCCCAGGTAGACCTCCTTCTCCGATTTGTCCTTGGGGGGCAGCTTGGGATCGGAGACGTCCCGCACCAACAGCCTCAACACCGCCTTCAGGGGCGCGGCATAGGTCATGTCGCGATCGTGGCATTCGGGTATCGAATAGCGTGGGCTGCCGATGCTGTAGGAAACGAATTCGAGCGACAGCCTCCCCTGTGAATCCTCGATGGGGAAGATCTCGTTGAAGACCGCCTGCAGTCCCTCGTTCTTCCGCTTTTCCGCGGGCACGTCCTTCTGCAGGAAGTCGCGGAAAGAGGAGAGCTGCATGTCCAGCAGGTTGGGCAGCTGTATCCCGGACTGGATCTTGGAGAAATCCCTGCGTTTCGGCTGTTTCAAGGCTGGCTCCTTGCGCTGGGTTTCGGATTCCCGCCGGTCTGATCAACGGACGGAACCGTCGAGAGTGGTTGGATGGGTGTTGGAGCGGGTCTGTCCGCCTGCGGGCCGCAGACTAGGGCGGAGGCCTCCGCGTAGCTGCTGGGAAGGAGGACAAAAAGCAGCGTTTGATGAGGCAGGTTCCGCCGCCGGCGCCACATCCGGCGGCGGCCCCATCAAACGCCAGGGGTTCCGGGCCCTTTCCCGCCGGCTTCCCTGCCGGCATAGGGCCCGGGGTCCTATGTGAAGCTACTTGAGCTCTATGACGGCTCCGGCCGACTCCAGGGTGTTCTTGATCTTCTGGGCCTCCTCCTTGGTGACGCCCTCCTTCACCGGCTTGGGGGCTCCCTCCACCAGGTCCTTGGCCTCCTTCAGCCCCAGGCTGGTGATGGCCCTGACCTCCTTGATCACCTGGATCTTCTTGTCTCCGCCGGATACCAGGATGACGTCGAACGATGTCTTCTCCTCGGCCGGGGCGGCGGCCGCTCCGGGGGCGGCCGCGGCCGCTGCCATCGGCGCCGCCGCCTTCACCCCGAACTTTTCCTCCAGGGCCTTGACCAGGTCGGCCAGCTCCAGCACCGTCATGGAATCAATGGCTTCCATCACTATCTGTTTCTTGTCGGACATTTGCCTGCTCCTTTGTTATTTATTCGATTTTATTTTCGGTTGACGGTTCTACTTCTCTTCCTTCAGCTTGGCGATGGCGTCCAGCGTCCCCACCAGCTTTTGTAATATTCCCCCCAGGACCCCGACGAACCCGGAGATGGGCGCCTGAAGGCCGGCCAACACCTGGGACAGAAGCACCTCCCGGGTGGGCAGCAGCGCCAGCTGCTTGACCTCCCTGGTGTCGAACACCTTCCCCTCGAACATCCCCGCCTTGATCTTCAGCTTCTCGTTGTCCCTGGAGAAGTCCGTCAGGATCTTGGCCGGAACGATTGGTTCCTTGACGCCGAAGGCCAGGCCGGTGGGCCCGGTCAGGTACTCCAGCAGCATGTCGCAGCCGGCGTTCTTGGCCGCCATCTGGGCCAGGGTGTTCTTGACCACCCGGTACTCCACCGAGGCCTCACGCAGCCTCTTGCGCAGCTCGGTGGCCTTGATGACGTCCAGCCCGGTAAAGTCGGTCAGATAGACGGCCTTGGCCGCCTTGAATTTCTCGGTCAGTTCCTTGACCTTCAGTTCTTTCTCTGGTCTGGCCATATCATCCTCACTTTCCGGCCGATGACAGCTCGGTCAGGGCGATCCTGATCCCCGGGCTCATGGTCGAGGACAGGGTGATGCTCTTGATGAAGGTGCCTTTGGCCGAAGCCGGTTTGGCCCGCAACACCTCGGCCATCACCTGCCTGGCGTTCTCCCCCAGTTTTTCCGGCGGGAAGGATTTCTTGCCCACCGGCAGGTGCAGGTTCCCCTGTTTGTCCAGCCGGTACTCGATCTTGCCGGATTTGGATTCCCTGACGGCCTTGGCCACGTCGAAGGTGACCGTGCCCGTCTTGGGGTTGGGCATCAGGCCCCTCACCCCCAGGATCTTTCCCAGCCGGCCCACCTGGCTCATGATGTCCGGGGTGGCGACGGCCACGTCGAAATCGACCCAGCCCTCGGAGACCTTCTTGATCAGTTCGTCGGAGCCGACGAAGTCGGCCCCGGCCTCCCTGGCCTCGGCCTCCTTTTCTCCCTTGGCGAACACCAGCACCCTGACCTTCTTGCCGGTGCCGTGCGGCAGCAGGACCGTGCCCCGCAGGTTCTGGTCGCTCTTCTTGGGGTCCAGCCCTGTCTTCATCGAGAGCTCGACCGTCTCGTCGAACTTGGCGTAGGCCATCTCCTTCAACAGGCCCACCGCCTCAAGCAGGCCGTAGACCTTGGCCGGTTCCACTTTCTTGGCGGCATCGCGGTACTTCTTCCCCTGGTTCATCGTCCTCCTCTCTGGTCCTATCGGCGCTGGCGTGGTCGACACTTTGGACTTAAGGCTTCTGTCTTTCCCCTTTACCCTATTCCCTCGTCTCCCGCCGCGCCTCCCAGACATTTGTTGCTAGGGTATGCGCTACTTGGTTATATCGATCCCCATGCTCCGGGCCGTTCCCTTGACCATCAGGACGGCGGCCTCAACCGAAGCCGCGTTGAGGTCGGCCATCTTCTTCTGGGCGATCTCCCTTACCTGGTCCTCGGTCACCATGCCCACCTTGGTGCGGTTGGGAATGCCCGATCCCTTGGCCAGCCCGGCTGCCTTCTTCAGGAGGACGGCCGCCGGCGGGGTCTTGGTGACAAAGACGAACGACCGGTCGTGGTAGACGGTGATCACCACCGGAATGATCAGGCCCTCCTGGCTCTGGGTCCTGGCGTTGAACTGTTTGCAGAACTCCGGGATGTTCACCCCGTGCTGCCCCAGGGCCGGACCCACCGGCGGCGCCGGGTTGGCCTGGCCGGCCGGAATCTGCAGCTTGACGAATGCGTTGATCTTCTTTGCCATGGATGGCCTTTATGTTTTTATCCTGTTGGGTGTTTTGTATTCAGATGCTGGTGATCTGCAGGAAATCCAGCTCCACCGGGGTGGTGCGCCCGAAGATGGTGACCATCACCTTGACCTTGCCGTGCTCGGGGTCGATGTGCTCGATGACCCCGGTGAAGCTGGCGAACGGCCCGTCGGTGATCTTGATGGTCTCCCCGCTGCGGTAGGGGATGACCACCGGCCCCTGCCTTTTGTCGCCCTCCATCCGGGAGATCAGGCGGTTGGCCTCAGAGTCCCGCATGGGCTGGGGCTTGCGCCTGGTCCCCAAAAAGCTGGTGACCCCCGGGGTGGTGGAGACCACGTTCCACACCTCGTCGGTCAGGTCCATCTCTATCATCAGATAGCTGGGGAACAGCTGCTTGGAGGAGGTCTTCCTTTTCCCCTTCTTGATCTCGGTCACCTCCTCGGTGGGTATCAGCACCTTGCCGATATTGTCCTCCAGCCCGTGCAGTCGGGCGGCCGCCTCCAGGGCCTGCTTCACCCGGTGCTCGTGGCCGGAGTAGGTGTGGATCACGTACCAGCGCTTGGACATGTCCTATCCCAGCACCAAGCCCACCAGCTTGTTCAATCCCAGGTCCACCGCCCCGATGAAGGCCGCCACGATCAGAGAGACCACGATCACCACCATGGTCGACTGCACCAGCTCCTCGCGGCTGGGCCAGCTGACCTTGGTGAACTCGACCCTGACCTCCTTTATGAACTGAATTGACTTCTTGATCATCGCCCGCCCTCGTCGTTATCGTTTTTTGCCCCGGCCCGCCGTCGGTTTTGCGCGCGTCCCCTTCGAATCGTGTGGCAGGAGCGGCAGGGATCGAACCTGCAGTCCCGGTTTTGGAGACCGGTGGTTTACCATTAACCGACGCTCCTTTTTTCCCGGCAGGCGTCAAGGTCCCCGCGCTGCCATTGGGGCTGCTGGGCTATATTGCTTGATTGCGCTGATTTCTTATGATTACAATGATCGTTGAACTCCGTGTAATCATTTCAATCGGCGTCATCAGCGGCTATCTGGTTTCTTTGTGCGGTGTGTGCTTCTTGCAGAAACGGCAGTACTTCTTGAACTCCACCCGGTCGGGATGCTTCCGCTTGTTCTTGGTGGAGGTGTAGTTGCGGTTCTTGCAGACGGTGCACGCTATCGTTATGAGATCGCGCATTGTTTTATGCGATTACCGATTCTGGATTTTCGTTTTGTTGTCCTGATGCTTCCGGCGTTCCGGCCCTACTCGATGATCTCGGTGACGGTCCCGGCGCCCACCGTCCGGCCGCCCTCGCGGATGGCGAAGCGCAGCCCCTTGTCCATGGCGATCGGCGTCAGCAGCTCCCCGTCGATGGTGATGTTGTCCCCGGGCATGATCATCTCCACCCCCGCCGGCAGCTTGACGTTGCCCGTCACGTCCGTGGTCCGGAAGAAGAACTGCGGCCGGTACCCGTCGAAGAACGGCGTGTGCCGCCCGCCCTCCTCCTTGGTCAGAACGTAGACCTCGCCCTTGAACTTCTTGTGAGGCGTGATGCTCTTCGGCGCCGCCA
>DHHE01000231.1 GCA_002403115.1 bacterium UBP2_UBA4780
TACTTCTAATTCGATTTCATAACCCCAGTATATATAATTAGTGCTTGAAAATCGATAAACACCATTTCCGATTACACCACTAATTTGGTCGTTATGGTAGTGAATATACACTGGAGTACAGCCAAGAAAAGTAAAAACCGCCGTTATTAATACTTTTTTGATATTGATATTGAATAACTTCATGATAATTCACTCATTTTTATTAATTACTATCATTACTCTTTGCCCCGGCACAAATTGCCCTCGCAAATCCGCCAGCTCGATGATCCCTCCGGGAGCGACCCCACAGTCGGTCAGAGTTACTCCTTCCCGACCATATAGCTGCAGTAGTCGTAGGCGATGGGGCCCTCCTTGGTGGTGGGGCAGGGGAAGTCGGGGCATTCGAAGCATAGCCGGACCCCCTTGTCGAAGGCGCAGGAGCATATCTTGCAGAACTTGTTCTCCCGGGGCACGCAGCCCTTGTCCCCGTTGGGGCAGGCTCCCCGGACCATCCGGGGGCACTTCTCGCAGGCGATTCCGCAGACGCCGATCTTCATGCTGTGAGCTTATTAACTCCTATTTCGATGCGCTTGAGGGTGTCATCCCGGCCCAGCAGGTCGGCCAGCTCGGTAGCCCCGCCCGGGGTGACCTCGCGGCCGGACAACGCTATGCGTAATGGTGTGAGGAACGTATTGGGTTTTAATCCGCGAGACTCGATAACTTCAAACAGCCTCTGTTTGATAAGTTCCGGTTCCCAGGTTTGAAGGTTGGAGAGAGCGTCTTTGCACAGAGTGAGATATTCGAGCGAATTGGCCTGGTCGGTCTTGGCCTTCTTGTTGACGAACATACCCTTGTCGTAATCGGGCAGGGCGTCTATGAAATCGATCCGGGCCGGGATGTCGGACAGCACCACGGTGCGCTGCTGTACCAGAGCCCCAATTTTGTCGAGATTAACATCAGTCCGCTTGACGGCTTGACGGATGAACGGCAACGCTAATACGTTAAAACGTTCAACGTCCAACTTCCGGATGTACTCCCCATTCATCCACTTCAGCTTCTCGAGGTCGAAGATGGCCGGGGCGGTGTTTATGTTGGATATGGAGAATGCGGACTTGAGCTCCTCCAGGGTGAAGAACTCCCGGCCGTCCTTGGGGTTCCAGCCCAGCAGGACCACGTAGTTGATGATGGCCTCCTTGAGGAAGCCCTGGGCCGTGAGGTCCTGGAACGAGGGGTCGCCGAAGCGCTTGGACAGCTTGCGGCTGTGGTCCTTCATTATCATCGGCAGGTGGACCAGGGTCGGCACTTCCCAGCCGAAGGCCTGGTAGATCAGGTTGTACTTCGGCGTCGACGACAGGTACTCGGCCCCGCGCACCACGTGGGTGATGCCCATCAGGTGGTCGTCGACCACGTTGGCGAAGTTGTAGGTGGGCAGGCCGTCGGACTTGAGGAGGACGCCCTCCTCCAGCTGGCCGTGGTCCACCTCGATCCGGCCGTAGATGACGTCCTCGAAGGCGGTGGCGCCCGAGTCCGGGATCCTCTGCCTGATCACGAAGGCTTCGCCGTTGCGCGCCCTGGCCCGGGCCGTCTCGCGGCGCAACGACTTGCAGTGCCCGTCGTATCTGAAGGCCTGGCCCTTGGCCTCGGCCTCCTGGCGCAGCGCGTCCAGCCGTTCTTTAGGACAGAAGCAATAGTAGGCGCCGCCGGCCTCGACCAGCTTTTTGGCGTGATCCAGATAGATATCCCTGCGCCGGCTTTGGACGTAGGGACCGAAGGGCCCGCCCTTGTCCGGGCCCTCGTCGTAATCCAGGCCGCACTGGCGCAGGGTGTCGTAGATCAGCTCCACCGACCCCTCTACAAAGCGCTCCTGGTCGGTGTCCTCGATACGCAGGACGAAGACGCCCCCCTGTCCCCGGGCGATCAGCCAGGCGTAGACGGCGGTGCGCAGGTTGCCCAGGTGCATGTAGCCGGTGGGGCTGGGCGCGAACCGGGTGCGGACGGAAGGGCTCATCTTTCAGGACGCAGATTGACGCGGTTTTGACGGATCCTCAACTGGAATGATACCAGAAAATAGGAGCCAAAGTCAAAGGCGGCGGGAGGGGACGGGCAGGTACTCCAGCCGGGGGTTGCAGACGGCCTTCAAGAGATTTCCCCTGAGGTGCGGGTTGCCGCGAGACAGCCGGGCCAGCAGCCTCCTGACGGCCAGGCGCCGGCTGTTCCCTGACCCCGGGCATTTGAACCCCGGCAGGCGGCCGAAGCGCTGCCTGGCGTAAAGGTCAATGTCATCTTTCCAGGCGTACGCCAGCGGCCTGATGAAACAGAGCTTCCCCCTGAGCACCGGCTGCCTGGGGCTCAGGGCGGCCAGGCGGCCCGAGTAGAAAGCGTTCAGCAGGAAGGTCTCCACCAGGTCGTCGGCGTTGTGTCCCAGGGCGATCTTGCCGCAGCGGTGCTCCTCGGCCAGGTCGAACAGCAGCCTCCGCCTCGCCTGGGAACAGCGGAAGCAGTCGCTGAACACGCCGTCCGAAAGCCCGGCGCCGGAGAGGCGCAGCTCGAACCCAAGCTCACGGCATAACCTGCCGAGCCGCCCGGCGTCCGTCGTAGGCTTTCCCCGGTACGTGCCCGGGACGTGGGCTGGGACGACCTCCAGGCCGAGCGTTTTTCCTATCTTCTTATGCTGGTATGCCAGGACGTCCAGCAGGACCAGGCTGTCGGCCCCGCCGGAGACGGCGACCAGGATGCGGTCGCCCGGCTGGAGCATGGCGAAGTCCTTTTCCGCCTTCACCGCCCGGGGGTAGATCTTCCGCCAGCGTAAGGCATCCCTCATGGGTAAAATATAAGTGATTGCGGACCCGATGTCAAGCAGCCGCCCGGGCGGGTTGCAACGCTCCCGGTTTTCGGTTAGAATTCATGTGCCGAAAGAGACCGGATATGGAAGTCATCCTGAAGATAGCGCTGGTGCTGGCGCTGATGGTCGCCCTGCTGGCCCGGAGGGTGCCCCTGGGGCCGGTGATGCTGGCGGCGTCCCTGGCCCTGGGCCTGCTTTTCGGAATGTCGCCGGGCGCCATGGGCCTGGCGGCGCTGCGGGCGGCCGTCGATTTCAGGACCACCGTCTACCTGGTGATCATCCTCTACCTGATCTCGGTGCTCGAGAATCTGCTGCGGACCGGCGGCCTGCTGGCCCGGATGGTGACGGCCCTCAGGGTGATCTTCCGCGACCACCGGCTGGTGGCCTCGTTCATGCCGGCCTTCATCGGCTTCCTGCCCTCGGCCGGGGGGGCCATGTTCTCGGCCCCGCTGGTGCGGGAGGCCACCAGGAGCCTGGGGCTGTCGCCGGGCCGGCTGACCTTCATCAACTACTGGTTCCGGCACATCTGGGAGGCGGTTTTCCCCCTCTATCCCGGGCTGATCCTGGCGGCGGCCCTGGCCGGCCTGCCGGTCTCGGCCCTGATCTACCGGATGTGGCCGTACCCGGTGATGGCGGTGGCCGCCGGCTGGATGCTTTCCTGGACGGGGGTGCCGCGGGAAACCGACGGGGCCGCCGGCGATGTTAAAAAAGCCTGGAGGGACGCGCTTCTCACCATGGCGCCGGTGCTGTTCGTCATAGTGGCGGTGGTGGCGCTAAGGATAGACCTGGCCCTGATGACCGGGCTGGCCTGCCTGGGGCTGGCGGCCGGCCTCAGGCTCCCGCCCAAGAAGATCCCCCAGCTCCTTTGGCAGGCCTTCAAACCGATGACACTGCTGCTGATCGTCGGGGTGATGGTTTTCAAGGGGATGCTGGAGGCATCGGGCGCGGTGGCCGCCCTGCCCGGGGTCCTGGCCGCCCACCGCATCCCCCAGGTCCTGATCATCTTCCTGCTGCCTTTCCTGACCGGGTTCCTGACCGGGATCAGCCAGGGCTACGTGGCCGTCTCCTTCCCCCTGCTGCTGGGGATGATGGGCCCCCCCGGCGGCGACCTGGGATGGTACGTGCTGGCCTTTATCTCGGGCCTGTTCGGGGTCTACCTCTCGCCCAGCCACCTGTGCCTGGTGCTGACCCGGGAGTACTTCGGGGCGGGGTGGGGGGGCGTCTACAAGAGGCTGCTGCCGGCCTCGCTGGCGGTGCTGGCGCTGGCGGTGGCATTGTACTATCTATTATAGCGCATGATACGACAAGGCTCTTCCGCGCCGATTTATCTTGACAAGAACGGCCCGCGTGTCGTAAAATGAAAACAATCTTTATGGAGGGCAACGGATGAAAAAGCTGTTATCGGCCGTCATGGTCATGGCGTTTCTCTTCTCTGTTTCTCAGGCCGACGGCTTCCGCGAGAAAAGCTCCTACGCCGGTCCGGTGCTGGGTTTCGGCTGGCACGACCTGATGCTGGGCGCCCAGTACGAGTACGGGCTCTCGAAGTACGTGGGCTTGGGGGCCATCGGGGGCGTTTCCTGGGAAAATTACGCCACCGACTGGGGGGAGTACAGCTACACCTATATCGCCGTCGGCTGCCAGTGCAACTACCACTTCATCCAGGCCAGGGGCTGGGATCCGTTCCTGGGCGGGGTGCTGGGCTATAACATAGTGTCCGCTTCGTACAGCTACTACCCGGGCTACACCGTCCATCCCTCAGGATGGAAAGCCTCGGGCAGTTCCCTGTTCCTGGGCGGCACGGCCGGGGCCAACTTCAAGGTTGGGAAGACAACCCTGGCCCAGGCCCGGCTGGGATATCCCTTCTACTTGTCCGGGAGCCTGCTGTTCAAATTCTAAGCGATGCATTGAGGGAAAAAGCATGGCCGACTGGCTGAAGATCCCGTGCCCGGGCTGCGGCCAGGAGAAGGACGTGGCCCAGGGGCAGAAGCACATGGCCTGCGACAAGTGCGGGGCCCGCCACTGCGTGTTCGAGACCGGGGCCTGCAAAGTATCGGGCTGCGACGGCTGGCTGCAGGAGGTGGAGAACCCCAGCTGAGCCGGGACCCCGGGGGGGGCGGATGGCGGTCATGCCGAGCGTGTCGAGGCATGGCCTCTTTTCTTGGCCATTATTTCGTTGACAATCACCCCTGTTTATCTTATGCTTGATAAGATGAAAAGCCAAACGCACGATCTTTTATGAACAGAGAGTTCGACCCCGCAGCCAACCACCGGGCCACCAGGGAGGTCGTGGGCTACGTCCCAAGGCGCCAGGCCGTCCAGGCCGACTACGACCGCGTCGGCTTCATGTCAGGCCTGGAGGTCCACCAGCAGCTGCTGACGGAGCGCAAGCTGTTCTGCCGCTGTCCGGCCGGGATTTACCAGAAGCCGGGCGACTTCGACGCCGAGATCATCCGGCACATGCGGCCGACGCTCTCGGAGCTGGGAGAGTACGACGGCACCGCCCTGATGGAGTTCAAGACCCGCAAGGAGATCGTCTACCGCATCAAGAGCCGCACCGCCTGCACTTACGAGGTTGACGACACCCCGCCCTTCGCCCTCAACCGCCAGGCCCTGGACATCGCCATCCGCATCTCTCTGCTCTTCAGGCTGAAGATCGTGGGCGAGGTCCACATCACCCGCAAGCAGTACCTGGACGGCAGCATCCCCACCGGTTTCCAGCGGACGGCCATCGTCGGGGTGGAGGGGGAGATACCGCTTGGCTGGGGCAGGAAGGTGCGGCTTATCCAGCTGTCATTGGAGGAGGATTCCTGCCGCGAGGTGTCGGACGTGGGCCACGTCCGCGTCTTCCGCACCGACAGGCTGGGCATGCCGCTGATCGAGACCGTCACCTACCCGGACATGCGCAACCCCGAGGAGGTGCGGCGAGCCTGCGACCACATCCGCTTCGTCGGCCGCAGCACCGGCCTGGTGCGCACCGGGATCGGGGCGGCCAGGGAGGACGTCAACGTCTCCTGCCGGGGGGGCACCCGGGCCGAGATCAAGGGAGTCTCCCACACCAAATGGATACCGGAGCTGACGCACAACGAGTGCTTCCGGCAGTGGTCGTTGCTAAACATTAAAAAGATCCTGAACGAGAGGATTTCCGACACATCTTCCTGGAAGCCTTACTCGGTACGGGTCCGGGTGCGCACCTGGGAGTTGAAGAGCCCGACCCTGCGCAAATACAGGGACTTGGACCAGACCATAATGGCGGTCAACCTGCCGAAATTCCAGGGAGCGCTCTCCCACTTCACCCAGCCCGGGCAGTGCTTCGCCGACGAGATCGAGGGGCGCCTCAAGGTCATCGCCTGCCTGGAGCGGCCCAACATGACGCATTCCGAGGCTTTCGAACAACAGGTTCCGGACGATGATTGGGAGCGGATAAGAAAGGAGCTGGGGTCCAAGGAAGGGGACGCTCAGGTAATTTTCTGGGGCCCGGAGGACGACATGAAGACGGCCCTGGAGACGGTCGAGGAGCGCTGCCGGATGGCATTTTCGGGCGTGCCCAACGAGACCCGCAAACCGCTGGAGGACGGGACCACGGTCTTCGAGCGGGTGCTGCCCGGGGCCGACCGCATGTACCCGGACACCGACTCCAAGCCAATTCCGCTGGAAGAGGGGCACATCAACGAGCTGGGCGAGAACCTGCCGGTGGAGGTCATCGAGCGCTACCGCACCCTTAGAAGCTGGGGCGTGCCCGAAGACGCCGACACCTATCTTCTGAAGAAGAACCTGGTGCCGCTGGTGGAGGGGATATCGAAGGAGACCGGCTATGATCCCAAACGGGTGGCATTATTCTTAGCCCACCAAGTCAAGCATGCCGAGGGGAGGATGAAGCCGCACCCGGATTTCGGCTACCAGCGGGTGAGGGACATGTTCGTTTTCATCAAGGAGCAGAAGATCGATCCGGCCATAATGCGGGACATGCTGCCGGTGGCGATGGAGTACCCCAAGATGGACTTCGGGTCGGTGCTGG
>DHHE01000164.1:0-14054 GCA_002403115.1 bacterium UBP2_UBA4780
CCGTGGACGATGCGCACCCGGCCCACCCCCAGCAGCACCGCCTCGTCCAGGTAGCGGTCCAGCCTCTCCAGGGCCTCGTCGGCCCGCAATCCCAGAAGGTGCAGCTCGGGCGGGAAGCTGGACACCGCGTCGTACCCGGCCGAGCCTTTCATGGCCTCGGCCTCGGCTGGCGTGGCCAGGGGCTGGACCTGGTCCCGGCGCACCGTCATCCAAACCGAGCCCACCTGCACCTTGAGCCTGCCCGAGGCGTCCGGCAGTAAAGCCACCTTGGCCCGGCCGTTGGTAATGGGAAGGTAGACCTCCTGGCCTACGACAAGCTCCAGCTTTTCATTTTCAACCGGCACCAGCCCCTCGCCCGAACCCCCTCCCAGCGACTTGGCCTCCCGCCCGGCATCGGCCAGCACCTGGCGCGACTGTTTGATGCTCTCCTTCGATCCCTGCCCGGCCCGCACCACGGCCACCGCCTGCTCGGCAGCGCTGCGGGCCTTGGCCAACACCTCCTCGGCCTCGGCCCTGGCCCGTTGATAGAGCTCTTTCTCCTCCTGCCCCCATTGTTTCAGCTTCAGCTCGTACTGGCTGGACAGCTCGGCCGCGCGCTGGGATTCCCCGGCCGCCAGCGCCCGGGATCCCTCCATTTCCTTTTTAACGGCTTCGATGTGCGCGATCAGGTCCTCCAGGTGGACCGCCCTCGAGTCCAGCCGCCCCCTGGCCCGCGACACCAGTTCCCGCGAAAGCCCCAGCCTTTCGGCTATCTCCAGCCCGAAGCTGGCCCCTGGCAGGCCGGCCTCGAGCTGGTAGGTGGGCGCCAGGCGCTGCCGGTCGAACTGCATGGCCGCGTTTACCATGGCCGGCTGGTCCTGGACGAACGCCTTGAGGGCAGCGTAGTGGGTGGTGGAAAGCAGCAGACAGCCCCGGCCGGCCAGATCCTCCAGCACCGCCATGGCCAGGGCCGCGCCCTCTCCCGGCTCGGTGCCCACCCCGATCTCGTCCAGCAGCACCAGGGATCGGGCGGTGGCCCCTGACAATATCCCGGCGATCCGGGTGACGTGCGAAGAGAAGGTGGAAAGCGACTGGGCGATGGACTGCTCGTCCCCGATGTCGGCGTAGACGGCGTCGAACACCGGCAGGGCCGTGCCCTCGCCGGCCGGGACGAACATGCCTGCCTGGTGCATCAGGGCCAGAAGGCCGACGGTCTTCAGCACCACCGTCTTGCCTCCGGTGTTGGGCCCGGTGATGACCATGGCCGTCCGCCCGTCGCCCAGCTCCAGGTCCAGGGGCACCGGCTCCCTGATGGCCGGGTGCCGCGCCTGCGCCAGCTTGAGGTAGTTGCCCCCGGACATGACCGGCCGGACGCAGCCCCAGTCAAGGGCCAGCCTTCCCCGGGCGAGGATCAGGTCCAGGCGGGAGATGAGCGACAGGTTTCCCCGGAAGGCGTCCATCGAGTCCAGCACCCTGGCCGAGAAGGCCCGCAGGATGCGCTCCACCTCGCGCTGCTCGTCGATGGCCAGCTGGCGCAGCTGGTTGTTCATCTCCACCGTGGCCAGGGGCTCCATGAAGGCGGTGGCCCCCGAGGCCGAGGTGTCGTGGACGATGCCCTTGAACCTGGTCCTGGCCTCGGCCCGGACCGGCAGCACGTAGCGTCCCTCGCGCATGGTCACCAGCGGCTCCTGCAGGGTTTGGCCCGAGGCGGCCATGATCTCCTCCAGCTTGCGGTGCACCCGCTCCCTGGCGATCTCCCTGTCCCGGCGGATGCGGTGCAGGTCCGCGCTGGCCCGGTCGGATACCGCGCCGTCCGGCTCGAAGCTGCGCTCGACGTCCTCCTCCAGGGGGCGGTCGGCCGCCAGCCCCTGGGCCAGCTCCCACAGCAGGGGATAGTCCTCGCGCCTCAGTTCCAGCCCGGTTCGCAGGAGACGGGCCAGGCGAAGATGCCGGCCCAGGTTCTGGAGCTCGGCCGGTTCCAGGATGGCCCCGCTTTCGGAAAGAGCCTCCAGGGCCGGTCCCAGGTCGGTTAGCGTCGAAAACTCGAAGCCGATTCCGGCCTCCTGGAGTTTTTTGGCTTCGGCCGTCAGCGCCTGCTCCCCGGCCACCTTCTCGGCAGAACCCGAGGGGGCGACTTTGAGCGCTTCCTCCCTGGCGTAGGGCGAGCCGCAACGGGCGGCCAGGGCCCGGCGCACCAGGTCGAATTCGAGTATCTGGAGGCTGTGCTGGTTCATTTATTCGACAGGATTCACAGGATAGTAGCCCTTGGACACAATGAAACCTTGCCTGTCTGCTCCGTTATTTGATCGCTCCAAGGCAAAAGTATCCCGCCAATCCTGCCCGCTTTGTTCACTCGAAGGAGAATCCCCTGGCCTTGGCCTGGCTCCGCACCGCCTGGATGACGGCGTAGTCCAGGGTCTTGTCCGACTGCTGCACCCCGAGCTTTGCGGCCACGTACTGCTGGCGCTCCAGGTAAAGCTTGCGGATCTTCTCCCCGGTGTCGGTCCGCTTCTTGTGCAGCTGGTCGACGTATTCCCTCTTGGCCTTGGGCGTTTTCCCGCGCAGCACCTGGGGCAGCTTGGCGTCCTCCACCTTGGCCAGGTCGACGGCGCCGGAGCGCACCGCGTCCACCAGGTCCCAGTCGGCCGTGTACTGGGCGGTGGCCTTGGCCATGGTTCGCTCGGTCATCATCTGGCTGCTGTAGGCCGAGGCGTTGCGGTCCTGCTCCATCTGACGCTCCTTGCCCTTGCGGTCGCTGCCGCCCCAGGCCAAAAAGGTCCGGTTGAGCTCCAGGTTGAGTTCCGCGATCTCCGGGTCCTGCGGGGCGTCAACCGCCGCCGGCCTCTGCTCCTGGTCGATGTTGCTGTACCTGCCGCCGGTCAGCTCGGCCCCGTCCCTCCATCCGGTGCGCTCCCCCTCCTGCAGGCTCCCGCAGAAGATGGTGTTGACCACTATGCCCCTGCCCTTGGCCTTGGCGCAGGCCTGCTTGTAGTCCACCTTGCCCTGGGTGAACTCCTCGTTCCCGGCGATGAAGACCAGCTTCAGGTCCCCGTCGGAGCGCGACCATTCCAGCTCGTCGGCCGCCGCCAGGATGGCCCAGCCGCAGTACTCCAGGCCGCCGTTGGTCCTGAGGCCGAACAGCTGCTCCGAGATCAGGTCCAGGTCCCGGGTGAGGGGAGACACCCGCCGCAGGTAGCCGTGGTCCCGCTCCAGCCCGGAGTTGCCGTACTCGTAGAGGGCCACTTCCAGCCGGGGCGGCCGGCCGCCCTTGCGGGCCAGCGACAGCTCGTTGACGATGCGCCACAACTGCGACTTGGCCTGGTCGATGAGCCCGTCCATGCTGTTGCTGGTGTCCAGCAGGATGGCGATCTGGATCAGGGGCCCCGGATCCTTGTCCTTGGCCTGCCCCAGGGCCGGCCCGGCCGCCATCAGGACGGCCAGTGTCAAAGCGACCGCGTTTCTCTTCATTATTCTATCTCCTATTTATGTGCGAGTATCTTTTCTGCGATGCAATTTGAGAAACTCGAGAAGGAAATTCCTGGTTTCATGGATTCCTTAGAGGGTGATTCGGGCCTCATATCGGTTTTAACTGTTGCACCTTCTTGGGCTCGGGCTGCTTCTGGAAATCCTGGTACATCTCCCGGGCCTTGGGCCAAAGGCCCTTGGTATGCTGGTAGACCCACGGGGCCACCTTGCGCATGGAGCGGATGGCGGCCGAGCCGTCGAGCCGGTCCGATGCGTCCTTGGGCAAGGGCACCATGGCCAGCAGCAGGAGCAGGACCGAGATGATCAGCGCCCCCTTGATAAGACCCACCGCCATGCCGCCAAGCTTGTCGGCCAGGTCCAGCGGCGTGGCCCGGATGATCTTTGAAAGCAGCCATCCGGCGATGGTGATGGCCAGGAAAACGGCCAGGAAGGCGGCCATGAACCCGGCGGTGGGCGCGATATGCCCGGGGATGGCCGGAGCCATTCCCTTCAGCCAGCCAGCCGCCGCCTGGTGGAGGACGACGGCCGCCACGAAGGCGGCGACCAGGGCGATGATGCCCACGATCTCCTGCACCAGCCCCTTGCGGAAGCCGACGAACACCGCCACCGCCAGCAGGGCGAAAACGGCCAGGTCTATCCAGCCCAATTCTCTTTCCTTTCGAGAAGCACTGTTCCGCGGCGGCCGGTATCAAAACACCCGGTTTACCCGGACGGTCCTTCGCTGCCCGCCCCACTCCAGCACCGCCAGGTACCCGCCGCTGGCGGCCTTCCGCCCGGCCCCGTCCCGCCCGTTCCAGACGGCGGCCTGCGGCCCAGCGGTGCGGAACCCGTCGACGACCGTGCGCACCAGCTGTCCGGAAAGGTTGTATATCGCCAGGCGAGTCCGCCCGGCCGAAGGAAGGTGATATTCGAGTCGGACGGCTTCCCGCGAGGGGTTGGCCCCGGTCGGGGAAAGCCAAAGCACCCTCGGGCCTGCCGCCTCCTCCGGGCCGCCGGCCACCCCGGTGGGTATGGCAGACATGGAACTCGAGGACCTGGTCTGGAAGCAGGTGTCCTGACCGCTGACCGCGGCCACGGTGTAGTAGTAGCGCACCCCCGGCACCAGCCCGGTGTCCAGATAGCTGGTGTCGGGCACTATCCCCCCGTTTATCCTTGCGAAGGGACCTCCGGCTGCCAGACCCCGGTATGCGATGTAGCCGTGGGGGGGCGCCGGGTCGGCGGTGAAACTGTTCCAGACTAGGCTGATCTGGCATGGTCCCGGCACCGCCGCTCGCATCCTGGGGATGCTGTCGTTGTGGCTTTTGAGCACCCAGTTGTCGGGATCGAATCTTGCCCAGATGATCGGCGAGGCTGTCTCCAGGTGGAACGGGCCTGAAAGCGCCGCTTCCAGCCAGACCACGGTGTCCTTCCGCCCGGCAGCGCTGCTGCAGGCCATGTTCACCGGCATGGAGTAAAGCTCCCCGGACGACGGCCAGTGCTTAACAGTGAAGCGGCAGGCATTGCTGTCGGGCGCGGTCCGGTGATAAATGACCGTGGTGTACCGGGGATGCCCGGGCCGCCGCAGCCACTGGTCGAAGAACCAGTCCAGGCCCTGGCCGTGGTGCTGCTCGGCGATCCGCTGCAGGTCCGAGGTCACCGCCGTGCCGTAGGCGAAGGAGTCGGCGTAGGCCCGCATCATCGGCCAGAAGGCCGCCTCGCCCATCACCCATCTCAGCATGTGCAGCACCCAGGCCCCCTTGGCGTACTCCATCGAGAAGTCGTAGATCAGGGACATGGGCGGGTCGTATATGGGATAGATCAGGGCGTTGCCTGAAAGGGCGGCCGAGAAGTTCTGGCCCATGTAGGCGCCGGGCAGCCGGCCGGTGGCCTGCTCGTCGTAGACCGCCTCGCAGTAGCTGGCGAATCCCTCGTTCAGCCAGATGTCGGCCCAGGTTCCGCATGTGACCATGTCCCCGAACCACATGTGCGACAGTTCGTGGGCGATGCCGTACTGGTCGCTGGTGCCGATCCAGTTGCGGATGATGGTGGTCATGTCCTGGTTCTCCATGCCGCCGAAGACGAAGGGATAGACCGCGGCCATGGCGTACTTGCCGAAGGGGTACCGCCCGAACCTGGAGGTGTAGCACTCCATCATGGCCGGCACGTTGGCGAAGGCCTCGCAAGACTGGGCCGAATCCTGGGGCCAGACGAAATACAGCAAGGGCACGGTGTCGCCGGTTGAGGTCCTGGCGGTGTCCGTCCAGAACGAATACCGGGAGACGTGGAAGGCCATCAGATAGGTGGCGATGGAGCTTGCCTCCTCCCATCGCCAAGTGAGCAGGTCGCCGTCGCGGACGGTGTCGGACAGCACGCCGTTGGCCGCGGTGACGAACGAGTCCGGCGCCGTGATCTCGAAGACGCAGCCCGAGTCCGCCTTGTCCCAAGGCTCGTCCAGGCAGGGCATCCACTTGCGGGCGTCCTGGGGCGCGCTGCAGGTGTAGCCGACGGTTCGCAGCGTCTGCCCGCCTTTGGGATACCAGTAATAACCGCGGCTGTAGCTGCCATTGGCCGAGAAGTTTCCCGCCCGATAGAATATGTCCAGGGTGAAGGGCTGGCCGCTGGCCAGTCCGCCCATCCCCACCAGCAGACTGTCGGTAGGCCGGCGGTATCCGGCGGCGGTTCCGTCCAGCTTAACCGAGTCCACTGCCAGCCGCACGCAGTGGAGCATGACCGTGTCCAGCCCGGCCGTCCGGGAGACGGCCGCAATGGTCTGGCGCCCGTGGAGCGAATCGCTGGTCATGGCCGGACGCAGCGCCAGCCTGTAATGGCGGACGTCGAAGGAGTGGGTGGTGTCGAATTTGGCTGTATATATATGTGGTGTCGCTGCCATCGGCGGCCTGGTCTCCCTGGGCCCGGCCAGGGCCGCTACCGCGGCCAAGCCGACCAACAATGCGGTGAACGTTCTACGCCTCATTCCTTCCACCCCTTTTGTTCTCATTTGCTGACAGTTTACGACCACCCCTTTGTCCCCTCCTTATCCAAGGAGGGGATCGAGGGGTGGTTTCCGGTCACCCCAGCTCGCCCAGCTGGGCCAGCGCCAGCGCCGCCAGGGCCAGGCCGGCGGTCTCGGCCCGCAGCCGCCGAGGCCCCAGAGTGACAAGGCGGACGTGCTTGTCGGCCGCCCTCTGCCGTTCCTCTTCTGAGAACCCCCCCTCCGGCCCCACGATGCACAGCACCCTCCGCACCTCCTTGTTGGCGGGAAGTTCGGAAAACGCCCGGGCCACCGAAAGCCTTTTCTCGGATTCGTCGGCCATCAGCGCCAGGTCGTAGGCGTCGCATTGGTCCCAGAGCTTCGCCAGCTCGGTGGGCTCGTGGATCTTCGGCAGCACCGAGCGCAGGGACTGCTTCATGGCGGCCACCGCCAGGCGCTGCCAGCGCGCCTGCCGGCCCTCGCCGGCCTCCCCCGGCACCGGGAGCCCACCCTCGGGCCTGATCACCGAGTTCTGGGAGACCAGCGGGATGAAACCGTAGACGCCAAGCTCGGTGCCCTTCTCGATCACCAGGTCCATCCGCGTCCCCTTGGGAACGGCCTGGGCCAGGGTCACCTGGCGGATGGGCTCGCGCCCTTTGCGCGACCTGTTGATGATCCTGGCGGTAACCGAGAAGGAGGACACCGCCTCCAGCGAGCACTCGTACTCGCCCCCCTGGCCGTCCACGAACACCACCCGGTCGCCCCGCTTGTGGCGGAGCGCGGTGGCGATGTGCCTGGCCTCTTCGCCGGAGACGGTCACTTGGCGTTCGGAGACGTCGGAGGGCTTGACGTGGAAATGTTCAGGCATTGATGATCAAGGATTTACTGGCCACATAATGCACAATATTCACAATGCCGCCATCGAGAAATATTCCTGTGCATCATGTGCTTTCTGTGGCTTGTGTGATCACTCCCCCTCCTCCGGCTCCCACTTGTACGCCTTCGGCACCTTCCCCTGCTGCAGCTCCCCCAGCTGCTTCAGCAGTTTCTTCTCATCAGCGGAGAGCTTGTTCGGCACCCAGACCTCCACCTTGACCAGCTGGTCGCCGCTGCCGCCTGAGTTGACGTGGGGCAGGCCCTTGCCCCGCAGCCGGAACACCTTGCCGGATCGGGTGCCGGAGGGGATGGTGAGCTCGGCCGTTCCCTGGAGCAGCGGCACCGGCACCTTGCCGCCCTGGGCCGCGGTCGAGAAGCTGAGGGGCAGCGTTAACAGAAGGTCGTCCCCGTGACGGGCTAAAAGCTGGTGCTCCCTTTCCTCGATGTAGACCACGATGTCCCCGGCCGGCCCGCCGCGCGGCCCGAGGTTGCCCTGGCCCCGCATGGGAATGTAGTTGCCCTTGGCCGCGCCGGCCGGCACCCGCACCCTGATGTTGGCCTCCTTCTTGACCCGGCCCTGGCCGCCGCAGCCCTTGCATGGGTTGGAGACGATCTTGCCCTCGCCCTGGCACTCCGGACACACCCCCACGTTTATGAATTGGCCGAACATTGAGCGCTGCACCTGGCGCACCTCGCCCGAGCCCCGGCAGCTGGGGCAGTCGCGGATGTCGGCCCCGGACTTGGCCCCGGAGCCGTGGCACTCGGGACAGGCCTCGTACCTCTTCAATTGGATGGTCTTCTCAACCCCGGCGGCCAGCTCCTCCAGCGTCAGGGGCAGGCGGATCTGCAGGTCGCCGCCCCGGTTGGCCTGGCCCCGGCCGCGCCCCCGCCCCATGCCGCCGCCGGTTCCGCCGAACAGCATGTCGAAGATGGAGCCGCCGCCCCCGCCGCCGAAGAACTGGCCGAATATGTCCTGGATGTCCTCGGCGTGGGTGAAGTCTCTGCGGAAGTCGAAGCCGCCGGCCCCGAAGGACGGGTCGACGCCGGCGTGGCCGAACCGGTCGTATTTGGCCCGCTTGTCCTTGTCCATCAGGACCTCGTAGGCCTCGGAGATCTCCTTGAACTTCTCCTCGGCCGCGGCCGGGTTGTCCCGGTTCATGTCCGGGTGGAACTTCTTGGCCAGGGACCGGTAGGCCTGCTTGACCTGGCTGTCGTCGGCGCTCTTGGGGACGCCCAGGACCTCGTAGTAGTCTCGCTTGGTGGCCATCGCCAAAAATTCGGAGGCTCTAAAGGTTTATTGCTTCGATGTCCCGCTTCAAGGCAGGCAAGTGGTTGACCACTACGTCCCAGACCACCTCGCTGCTGACCACATCGTATCCGTGGGCCAGGACGTTGCGGAACCCGGCGATCTTTTCGCATCCCGAAATCAGGGCCGCAATTTCCGGAAACTCGGAACGCAGCCGCCGTATCGCCTCGCCCGCTATCTCCAACTTCCTCTCTGCCGCCGCCTGCAGCATCCGATCGTTCATGAAATCCTGGCGTCCTCGGCCCCGGGGGAATTCCTCGACATCGGAGATGGCGGACCTGATGTCGTACAGGATCGTCTCCGGCCTACGCGGCATAGACCAGCTCCTTGGTATTGTCTATTTCCTCTTTAAGAAAAGGATTGCGGATGGCGTCGTATATCAGCAGGTCCACCTGGCGATCGAAAAGCTTTTCCAGCCCGAGCTTGAGATTCATGAAGCGTTCGAAATAATCGCCGCTGCCCGCTCGGAAGTCAATGACCATGTCTATGTCGCTGTCCTGGTTTAATGTGCCTGCGGCCGCTGAGCCGATGAGGTGGCAGGTTTGGATGCCGTTCTGGCGGCAAAGCTCGTTTATTTGTCCCTTGTAACTCTCGATATTCATGCCCGTTATTCCCGCTTTATCATGCATATTGTTTTCTGATCCGCGTCGGCGCTCTTGGGGACGCCCAGGACCTCGTAGTAGTCGCGCTTGGCGGAAGGCATTGCTTAAAACGAATGTGAACCTCTATTTATTGTCTTTTTTCACCGCAGAGACCGCAGAGATAATTTCTAATCGAGGCAAATTCGCTAAAATCAATGAATTCCCTGCTTGGGTCTTCTTCGCGTTCTTTGCGGTTGAGTCTAAAAGTGAATTTTTAGAGGTTCCCGAATGTGAAAGTATTTGGTTTACTTGATTGTCGTCTTGTTTTAACGTTTAGGCGGATTCCTTGAGCCCCTGCTAGGCCGCGTAGACCGACCCCAACGATTCGAAAACAAGGCGCTGAAGTCTTGATCGGGACAGGGCTCCGGCCAGGTGACTTACGACACGGCCTTTCAACCGCCCCGTCCGTTCCCTTCCGCCATTCTGGCCGCCGCCCGGTCCCCCCATCTGAATTCCCTGACGTTGGCCGCCTTGGGCTTGCCGCCCGGCCCCTCTGTCAGGTCGAACTCGATTATGGTGCCCCGGCTTTTTAACCCGGCAAATTGATCGTTTGCGATCGGCTGCCCGTCCGGCCCCTGGAAATCCGCGATGTGGCAGAAAATGTCATAACGGATGTCGCCCGGGCCCAGCCCGGTTCGCACCGACAGAAAGCCGTAGCCTTTCTCCTCGTTGACCGATACCATCACCCCCCTCTTCCGGTTTCCGGCGGCCTCGTCGCCGGGCAGCAGGCCGGGCACCAGAAAACCGTCATGGTGGTTGTCCACCTCGTGCTTTAAAAGCGTGCTGGCGTTCGCGAACGACAGAAGGTCCACCCTCTTGCCCCGGTCCTGAAGGGCCCTCACCAGCCGGATGAAGTCGCCGTCGCCGGTGCCCAAAAGGACGTAGTCCAGGTTGTCCGACTGCAGCAGGGCGTCCACCGCCAGGTCCAGGTCCGAGTCTGCTTTGACCACCATTTCACCGTCGGCATTATGGTAACGCCTGACCGGCTTCAGCGTCAGGTGATATCCGTTCCGCCGTATGGCGTTGCGGTATTCCCTGCGCCTTTGGTGCATACCCGGCTCGCGCGACTCGCGCTCCTCGTCTATGGCCATGTAGGCGTTGGCCCGCAGAACCGTGGCGCCCTGGGACGCCGCCAGGTCCTTGATGACCTCGTAGCGGATGCCCCAGCCGCCGTTGCGGGTCAGGTTTTCGATGTCCAGGAAGATGCCGGCTTTGAGCATTCAAAACCCCTTTACGTTAATAATCGGATATCTCCGTCCGTGGCTGGCGCCCTTGGGGACGCCCAGCACCTCGTAGTAGTCGCGCTTTGTTGACGGCATTCTTGTTGTACTAAGGAGCGTAAATACAAACCATTTTTTTTATTTTGGGATAATATGCCCATGCACCAGGATCTTCTTCTCCATGGCCTGCGAAAAAAGAATATAAGATTATCGGTTTATCTTTATAATATGACCATACAGAATCAGTATGAGTTAGTTCCATGCCCTTATGCTTGATTGTATCTCGCTTATATAAAGTATCGCTCCAAAACTCAATATTCCGTACTAAATAATAATATTTCTTTTGGCCCAAATATGTTGTTTCTGGTGCTTGGGGTAAAAATCCAAAGTCATAGAACAAAGTATCTCTTATAACATCGAATAAATTTGGATCGGCGGCGTATACTGTATCCTTCTTATGCAAGATAAAAAAAGTCCATTCCACGGGCTTCTTCCAATTCTTTACTTTCAAGTTGTAGTATATCGTTGCCCACTCATCATCCATGGTCAAAGGTATCTTCTTTGTGATGACAGTATCCAAGATTAATCCTGGAGATTGATACGATTGCAACACCTGTTTTTCTTCTGTCCGCTGGCTGCAACCAATTCCGCCCAGCATCGCCGACAGGAAAACGATAATTGTTAAGTCAGCTTTCATATGATGGCCTCTCAGTCCAGCAGCGCCTCCAGGGCGCCCAGGGAGACGGTCTCGGAGATCTCCTCGACGAACTTAATCCGCTCCGGCTTGAAGCTGGCGGTGGCGTCGCGCAGCAGGATAGTCTTGAACCCCAGGTCCTTGGCCCCACGGCAGGTGGAGAGCACGCAGAACTCCGAGCAGAATCCGGTGATGACCACGGTGTCGACGCCCATGTCCCTCAGCTTCCCGTCGAGGCCGGTGCCGGCGAAGGCGCTGCCCCGTTCCTTGTCCACCTTCAGGTCCCCGGGCTCCAGTTTGATGTCCGGATGCGTTTGGTAACCCTTCGCCCCGGGCACGAACCCCTCGGCCTTGTCGGTGTGCCTTACATCAATGACCGGATAGCCCTTGGCGCGGAACAGGGCGATGGCCCGGTTGATCCACCAGGCGGCCGACATGAAGGAGTCCCTGGCCCCGGGGATGCCGAGGTAGTGCTCCTGCATGTCGATGACTAGAAGTGCGGGCTTCATGGTTGGCACTTTTCTGATCTGGAGTTGAGAATTGGGACTTAGGGGAGGTCCCTGAGCCCCTGGGAGGCCACGTACACCGAGCCCACGCCCGAAAGATGATACGCCACCCGCACTGCCTCGGCGATCTCGGCATCGGTGGCCCCGGCCGCCCTGGCCTGCCCCGCCAGGGCCCGGACGCCATTGACCGCCCCGTGGGCGGCGTCGAACGCCATGGCCATCAGCAGCTTGGTCTTCCTGGGCAGGGCGCCGTCGGCGTAGACAAGCTGGTCGGCGGCCTTGAGGTGCTCCATGAGCTTGGGGTCCAGCTTCTGCATGGCGGCCAGCGGGTGCTCCATCTCGATCTCCTCGCTGTTTAAAAATAGTTTTAAGCAACACAACAAGGGGAGAAGACGCCAGCTTTTTTCAAAGCCTCCTCCCCGTCGCCGTGAATATCATGGGCCGCCCAATTCTCGGGCGACCCATGATCCTTTCAGAATATTATGTTGTGCCTCGGATATGTTCCGGGGAAATCCGTGGGGATCCGTGGCGAAAGGAGTTACTTGCCCTCGTCCACCACCTTGAAGTCCGCGTCCTCGGCCCCCTCCTGCTTCGGAGGCTCCTGGCCCCCGGCCCCGGGCTCCGGCCCGGGCTGGGCCTCCCCGCCTCCGTCGGTGCCGCCGGCGGCCTGCTGCTGGGCCGCCTTGGCGTAGACCGCCTCGCCTATCTTCCGGGCGGCCGCGGCCAGCTCGTCGGTAGCCGCCTTGATGGAGGACAGCGTGTCGCCCTTGAGCTCGTTGCGCAGCCGGTTGATGGCCCCCTCGATCTTGCCCCGGTCCCCGGCCTCGATCTGCGAGCCGTACTCCCTCATGGTCTTCTCGGTCTCGTAGATCATGGCGTCGGCCTTGTTGCGGGCCTCGATCAGCTCCCGCTTGGCCCGGTCCTCGTCGGCGTGGACCTCGGCGTCCTTCTGCATCCGGTCCACCTCGTCCTTGGACAGGCCCGAGGAGGCGGTGATCTTGATGCTCTGGGCCTTGCCGGTGCCCAGGTCCTTGGCCGAGACGTGGAGGATGCCGTTGGCGTCTATGTCGAAGGTGACCTCTATCTGGGGGATGCCCCGCGGCGCCGGCGGCAGGCCCACCAGGTCGAACCGGGCCAGGGTGCGGTTGTCGCCGGCCATGTCCCGCTCGCCCTGGAGCACGTGGATGGAGACCGCCGGCTGGTTATCGGTGGCGGTGGAGAACACCTGGCTCTTGCGGGTGGGGATGGTGGTGTTGCGCTCGATGAGCCGGGTCATCACCTGGCCCAGGGTCTCGATGCCCAAAGAGAGCGGGGTGACGTCCAGCAGCAGCACGTCCTTGACCTCGCCCACCAGCACCCCGGCCTGGATGGCGGCCCCGATGGCCACCACCTCGTCCGGGTTGACGCTGCGGTTGGGCTCCCGGCCGAACAGCTGCTTGACCGTGTCCTGGACCTTGGGCATCCGGGTCATGCCGCCCACCAGTACCACCTCGTCGACTTCCGAGGTCTTCAGCCCGGCGTCGTCCAGGGCCCGGCGGCAGGGGCCGATGGTCCTGGTCACCAGATCGTCCACCAGCTGCTCCATCTTGGCCCGGGTCAGGGTCAGGTCCAAGTGCTTGGCCCCGGAGGAGTCGGCGGTGATGAACGGCAGGTTGATATTCGTCTGCATGGTGGCCGACAGCTCGCACTTGGCCTTCTCGGCCGCCTCCTTCAGGCGCTGTATGGCCATCTTGTCGCTGTGCAGATCTATGCCGCTGGACTTCTTGAACTCGTCGGCCATCCAGTCGATGATCCTCTGGTCGAAGTCGTCTCCGCCCAGGTGAGTGTCGCCGTTGGTGGAGCGGACCTCGAACACCCCCTCGCCCAGCTCCAGGATGGAGATGTCGAAGGTNNTCGTAGACCGCTATCTTGTGGGGCTTGCCCTTGTCCAGGCCGTAGGCCAGGCTGGCGGCCGTCGGCTCGTTGATGATGCGCAGCACCTCCAGGCCGGCGATCTGGCCGGCGTCCTTGGTGGCCTGTCGCTGGGAGTCGTTGAAGTAGGCCGGGACGGTGATCACCGCCTGGGTGACCTTCTCCCCCAGGTAGGACTCGGCCGCCTCCTTGAGGTAACGCAGCACCTTGGCCGAGATCTCGGGCGGAGAGTAGATCTTGTCGGCCACCTTGACCCGGGCGTCGCCGTTCGGACCCTCGTTCACCTGGTAGGGCACCAGCTTCCGCTCGCTCTCCACCTCGCTGTAGCGCCGGCCCATGAACCGCTTGATGGAGTAAACCGTGTTCTCCGGGTTGGTGATGGCCTGGCGCTTGGCCACCTGGCCCACCACCTCCTCGCCGCTTTTTAGGAAACCGACCACCGAAGGCGTGGTCCGCAGGCCCTCCTGGTTGGGGATGACCGTCGG
>DHHE01000164.1:14163-16218 GCA_002403115.1 bacterium UBP2_UBA4780
TTGCCTCGGTCTCGGATCCTTCCCCGTCTTCTTCCGGAACCGCGCGATTTTCCGGTTCCTTGACTTTCAGCGGGGTCCTGCGCTTGGAGACCGTCACCCGTGCGTGGCGCAGCACCTTGCCCCGGTAGGCGAAACCCTTCTCGATCTCGTCCAGCACCGTGTCGGGCTCGTGCTCGTCGGTCTCGATGGCCAGCATGGCGTCGTGGCGGTTGGGATCGAACTCCTCGCCCTTGCTGTTGAACCCCTTGAGCCCCTCCTGCTCCAGCAGGTCGTGGATCTGCTGGTCTATAAGCTTGATGCCCTGGTAGAAGGACTCCATGGATTCGCTCTTGTCGGCGTGGTTCCTGGCCGCCTCCAGGGCCCGGTCGAAGTTGTCAAGCACCGGCAGCAGCTTGGCGATCAGGTTCCGGTTGGCCTCGGCCTCCTTCTCCAGGTACTCCTTGGCCACCCGCTTGCGGAAATTGTCCAGCTCGGCCATGGACCGGAGGTACTTGTCGAAGTTCTCGTCGGCCAGCTTCTGCTGGAAATCCGCCCTGCCCAGCAATTCTTTAAGCCTTTGTCTCAGTTTTGGATACAACGACGCCCGGCCTTTGTTCTCTGTCACGATTGCTCCTAATATGGGGAAATGAGGGACATGGCGGGCTTTGGCCCTCTAAGTCATTATAAATATAACCATTAAAAGGCTATTTGTCAAGGAGAAATATCGATAAGGGAAAACAGAAGAAGGCCGGCATGCGCCGGCCTTCTTCCCCCGCTTAGTAGGTGGGCCTATCTGACCAGGGTCATCTTCCTTGTCTTCCCGAACTCGCCCGCCTCCAAACGGTAGAGGTAGACGCCGTTGGCCGCTGCCTTACCGGCCTGGTCTTTGCCGTCCCAGACAGAGCTGTGGCGCCCCGCCGGCTTCTCACCGTCCTCCAGCGTCCTCACCAGCTGGCCCAGGGTGTTGTAGACCTTCAAGGACACCCTGCCGGGTTTGGCTGTCTGGTAGCTGATGGTTGTCGTCCGGCCGAACGGATTGGGCTTGCTGGGCAGCAATTCGTAGCGGTAGGCCATCGGCAGGGTCTCTGATTCCCCATACTGGACGCCGCCAGATTTCCCGGCCTTACCGTCCGTGTACTCCATTATCTCCAGCGCCGCGCAGACCGCGTATTCGCCCTTGATCTTTCTGACGGTTATCTCAACCGCCCCGTCGTTCAGGCATTGACTTGGTAACTCGCGCTCCAAGGCCACCACCGTGGTGTCCGGCAGGTGCACCGTGCCGAACGAGACCTGGTCGCACCTGGGCATCAAAACCCAGTTATTGGAAGGATTCGTCCCGAGCGGAGCCGAGGGAGAACTGCCGCCGGTCGAACGGTAGAAAACCATCTTGACCTTGTACCGGTTGTTCGGGTTCAGCCCTCCGAAGCGGTACTTCAGCTCTTCAGGATGGTAATCCACGGTCATGTAGGCCCCGGCCCCGTAGCAAAGCCCGCCCGTCCGCTGGGTGCAGTAGGTCGAAGCCTGATCGGTTTTGGGGTACATCTCGAAGCTGGGCACCGGCTGGATGGCGTCCTTGTATGCCTTTACCAGCGGTTGGGCGATGGCCTTGGCGCTGTCCGGGAACGCCTCGGTCCACAGGATGTAGAGCGCATGTTCCGGCCACTTGTTGGAGAAGGCAACGCAGGGGTAGCCCGACTGGCCCTCGGAAGCTGTGGAGATGTTGCGCACATGCGTCTCCCAGCCGTTCGCATACTCGCCCAGGTAGTGGATGTCGTAATCGCCATTGTCATGATGCCCGGCGTAGGCGTACTGGCCGGCCGCCGCCGCCACCGGGTACTGGTAATCGCCGGTTTCTGAGGAAGCGATCACCCGTTCCCCGCCCCAGCCGTGCTCGGTCCTGGTCCTGGCCACTATCTTATGCCTGCCCGGCTCCAGACCCTTGGCCTGAGCGTGGGCATCGAGCGGAGCCGAGATGGAGTCGCAGGCCTCCTGCCACACCACAGAAACCCTATCGCCGTAAGTCTCCACTATCGGATGCATGCAGTTCCTGCCCGGCCGGGAAAGCTCGATGATCTC
>DHHE01000203.1:0-5999 GCA_002403115.1 bacterium UBP2_UBA4780
GTCCTCCCTGCCTTGACATCCGGCTATTGTTGGGGTATACTTAACATCTAATCCATCCAAGGCCAAGGCAACAAGTTATGAAAAATATAAGCAAAGCCATCCTGCTGGCGGCCCTCCTGCCGGCCGCCCCGCTCCACGGCGCCAAGTACGCCGGCGAGTTCCTGAGCATAGGCTACGGCTCCCGGGCCCTGGGCATGGGCGGGGCCTTTGTCTCCATGGCCGAGGGCGGCTTCGCCTGCTACTGGAACCCGGCCGGCACCGCTTCCGGCGAGCACCGGCTGGAGTTCACCCACGCCAACAACTTCGACAACCTGGTCTCGTACGACGCCCTGGGCTACGCCCGTCCCGGCAAGGGGCAAGGACTGGGACTGGCGGTCCTCAGGCTTTCGGTCAAGGACATCCCCTTCACCAGCCAGGCGCTGATCGACCTCAACGGCAACGGGGTGATGGACCCGGGCGAGCGGCTGGACTACGACAAGATCACCCTGGCCAGCGACGCCGAGACCGCCGTATTCCTGAATTACAGCCGGATGCTGGCCCCTTGGGTCGCCTGGGGCGTCAACGCCAAGGCGGTCAACAAGTCGGTGGGGGACAACTCGGCCTGGGGCCTGGGCCTGGACGCCGGCCTGCTGGCCCGCCTGCCCCACCGCATCCGGTTGGGTTTGAACCTCCAGGACGCCACCACCACCTACCTGGCCTGGGACACCGGCGCCCGGGAGGTGATCACGCCCACCGCCAAGCTGGGGGTCTCGACCAGCCCCTGGTTCGCCCCCTCGCTGACCCTGGCCCTGGACGCCGACGTCAGGTTCGAGAACCGCGGCCCGGCGGCCAACTACCACCTGGGGGCGCTCAGCGCCGACGTCAGGGCCGGGGCCGAGTACTGGATCCGCCGCCGCCTGGCCCTGAGGCTGGGCTCGGACCAGGGGTCGCTGGCCGCCGGGGCCGGGCTGAGGCTGGGCCGCTTCTGCTTCGATTACGCCTACCTGGGCCACGCCGAGCTCAGGGGCAGCACCCGGCTGTCGGCCTCATACGGTTTCTAGCCGGCGGATGACCATACAGAGGGAGATCCGGCGCAAGGCATTCCACATCATGGCCGGTATGTCCATACCGGTTATTTACTATGTCTTTATGGTGCTGGAGCGGACCTGGATGGCCACCTGGATCCTGGTGGCGGCCACCCTGGGCATCCTGGCGGTGGACATCATCCGCCTGCGCCACCAGTTCGTCAAGATCATCTTCATCGACTTCTTCGGGCCGATGATGCGGCGCCACGAGATCTCGGCCCTGACCGGCGCCACCTACCTGATGATCTCCTCGCTGGTCTGCGTCCTGGTTTTCTCCGACGGCGTGGCCATCGCCGCCGTCTCCTACCTGGTGATCGGCGACTCCCTGGCGGCGGTGGTGGGGCGCAGCCTGGGCCGCACCAAGTTCTTCGAGAAGTCGTTCGAGGGGGCCGGGGCCGGGTTGCTGGGCTGCCTGGCGGTGGGGACGCTGATAGTGCTGCTGCCGGAGACCGGCCTGGGATACCTGCAGATGGCGGCCGGGGCCCTGACCGCCATCGTCGTCGAGATGCTTCCCATACCACTGGACGACAACATCCGGATCCCGCTGGCCTCGGGCGCGGTCATGCACCTGCTGTTCTAGCTTATTAACCGCGGAGGGCGCAAAGTCCCGGATTTTTCCTGACAACCTGAGCTTTAACCGCAGAGGACGCGAAGTTGTCAAAATCACTCAATTAGCCAAACCTTTGGCCTGTTGCTGCAGCTAAACCATGTTTTCATGCGTTCCTGGTTTCCTAATGAAAAAACCTAAAATCCACCAACCCATCCTAAGGAGGAGAACATGAACCGGTTTGTCACCCTGTCCCTGCTGTTCATCCTGTCGCTTTCCGCCGCGGTTTTCGCCGCCGACAAGCCCAACGAGGCCGTCATGGCCAACACCGCGGCCATGGCCTTCCGGTACCTGGACTATCCCGAGGCGGCTGCCTCGTACCGCAGGCTGCTGGACGCTTTCCCCAAGTCCGGCCGGATCAAGGATTACACCTACCACTGGGCCGTGGCCCTGGAACGCACCGGCGACACCCAGCGGGCCGCCGAGCTGTACCAGGACGTGGTCACCAAGTACAAGGGCAGGAAGAGCGCCGTGGCCGGCATCGACAGCCTGGCCATGGAGGGCGTCGGCCGCTGCTTCAACAAGAACTTCAAGGAGTACGCGGTGGTCATCGACGGCCAGCCCATCACCAAGCTGGAGGTGGACGCCGAGCTGGAGAAGGTGCCCCCCTTCTACCGCGGCCAGTTCGACAGCGAGGAGGGCCGCCAGAAGTTCCTCCAGCAGCTGATCGAGCGCCGGCTCCTGATGGCCGAGGCCATGCGGGCGGGAGTGGCCGGCAACCCCGACATCCACGCCCGGCTGGAAGAGACCCGGGAGAACGTGCTCATCCGGGCGCTGATCGAGAAGGAGGTCAGCCAGAAGGCCCAGCCCAGCGAGGCCGAGATCAAGAAGCACTACAAGGAACACGCCAAGGACTTCCAGACCCCGGAGCAGGTGCGGGCCAGGATGATCGTCACCCCGTCCAAGGCCAAGGCCGAGGAGGCCTACCGCCAGGCCGTCAAGAAGAAGGGCCTGCCCTTCGACAGCCTGGCCAAGACGCACTCCATCGACCCCACCAGCCGCTCCGGAGGGGACCTGGGCCTGGTGACCCGGGGCCAGCGCCCGGAGCTGGAGCCGGCCCTGTTCAATACCGGCAAGGGCCGCACCGGCAAACCGGTGCCCATCGAGACCAAGCACGCCATCGTCAGGCTTGAGTCCAAGCAGGGCAAAAAGCTGCACCTCAGGTGGATAGTGGTCAACACCGCCGCCGAGGCCGCCAAGATGCTGGAGACGCTCGACGCCGACCCGGCCGCCTTCGACAGCCTGGCCCGCAGGGGCTCGGTCGACCCGTCCAAGGACGCGGGCGGCGACCTGGGCCTGGTGGCCAAGGGCGAGGTGGACGACGCTGTCTTCGCCGCCGCCGCCAAGCTCAAGCCGGGAGCCCACACCCGCAAGCCGGTCGAGGTCCGCACCAAGTACGCCGTCTTCAGGGTCGAGGACCACATCCCGGCCGGCATGAGGCCGCTGGACCAGGTCCGGGCCCAGATCAGCGGCAACCTGGCCAAGGAACGCCAGAAGGAGGTCTACGAGAAGTTCATGGGGGACCTCAAGGCCAGGGCCAGGATCGAATACCCGGCCGAGCCGGCCCAGCAGGACAAGTGACCCGCCCTGCCGCGGCATGACGATGGCGACAGAGGCTGATGGCCCATCAGCCTCTGTCCTTTAGTTGACAACCGCCGCCAGAACCGCTATAATCCGATCATGCCTGAACTGCGCAAGGATCCCATCATCGGCCGCTGGGTGATCATCTCCACCGAGCGCACCCGCCGCCCCATGGACTACAAGCCTGTCCCGGAGGAGGCGCCGGAGGGGCCCTGCCCCTTCTGCCCGGGCAACGAGGCCGCCACCCCGCCCGAGATCCTGGCCTACCGCGAGCCGGGCAGCGCCCCCAACGGCCCGGGATGGCAGGTGCGCGTCATCGCAAACAAATTCCCCACCCTCAAGGTTGAGGGCCAGGTGGACAAGACCGGGGAGGGCCTCTACGACAAGATGAACGGGGTCGGGGCCCACGAGGTGATCATCGAGAGCCCGGACCACGAGCGCTCCCTGGCCGACCAGGAAACGGGCCAGATCGAGAAGGTGCTGGCCGCCTTCGTGGCCCGGATGCATGACCTCAAGAAGGACGTCCGCCTCCAGTACCTGATGGTCTTCAAGAACCACGGCTTCCGGGCCGGGGCCTCGCTGCAGCACGGACACAGCCAGCTGATCGCCACCCCCATCGTGCCCAAGGCCATCAAGGAGGAGATGTACGGCGCCCGCGACCACTTCCGCTACAAGGAGCGCTGCATCTTCTGCGACATAGTCCGCCAGGAGCTGGACGACCGACGGCGACTGGTTACCGAGAACGACGAGTTCCTGTCCATCGTCCCCTTCGCCGCCCGCTTTCCCTTCGAGACCTGGATACTGCCCAAGCGGCACAACCCCAGCTTCGAGGACTGCCAGCCTCATCAGGTCCCCCACCTGGCGGCCATCCTCAAGGAGACCCTGACCCGCATGAACCTCTCGGTGTCCCATCCCCCCTACAATTTCGTCATCCACACCTCTCCCTGCAACCAGCCCGGCCCGGAATGGTTCCACTGGCACATAGAGATCATGCCCCGCATCACCCGGGTGGCCGGCTTCGAGCGCGGCACCGGCTTTTACATCAACCCCACCCCGCCCGAGGAGGCCGCCCAGTACCTGCGGCAGGTGGCCGTTCCCTGAAGCCGCTTTGAGGACGCCATGGCCCTGATCAACCGCGCCTCGCGCGAGATAAGCTGCAAGATCGTCTACTACGGCCCCGGCCTGGGGGGCAAGACCACCAACCTGCGCTATGTTTACGGCCGGGTGTCCCCGGACGCCAAGGGCCAGCTGATATCCCTGGCCACCGAGCTGGACCGGACGCTGTTCTTCGACTTCATGCCCCTGGATCTGGGCATCATCCAGGGATACAAGACCAAGTTCCATCTCTACACCGTGCCCGGCCAGGTCTTCTACAACGCCAGCCGCAAGCTGGTGCTCCGCGGGGTGGACGGGGTGGTCTTCGTGGCCGACTCCCAGGCCGAGTGCCTGGCCGGCACCCTGGAGAGCTTCGCCAACCTGGGGGAGAACCTGGCCGAGATGCAGCTTTCCTACGACACCGTGCCGCTGGTGATCCAGTACAACAAGCGGGACCTGCCCAACATCGTCCCGCTGGCCGACCTCCAGTCCCGGATCGACCCCCAGGGCCGATTCCCCTGCTTCGAGTCGGTGGCCTCTCAGGGTCTGGGGGTGATGGAGACACTGAAGCAGGTGGCCAAGATGGTCCTGGGCAACGTGGGCCGCAAGGCCTCCTTGTGAAAGGTCCATCGCCGAAATGATACGGGCCAATCCTCTTTTCGGATTGGCCTTTCGCATGGGAGACGCCGTTGCTCGGGGAAGTAAGGCCGTCAAGGGCTATCCAACCAACTCTGTCGTCATCTTTTTTCATGATTTCCTGGCTTCCTAATTGGTTTTTCCGGCGGCATGCTTGACGGCGGCGTCCAGTACCTCAAGGGGGTCGGCCCGCGCCGGGCCGCCCTGATGGCCAAGCTGGGGATCGTGAGCGTTCGCGACCTGCTCCTCCACCCGCCCCGGCGCTATCTGGACCGTTCCCTGACCAAGCCGGTCTCCGGCCTTCGGCCCGGGGAGACGGTCACCGTCTTCGGCCGGGTGGCCGATTCCGGCTTGGCCCGGACCCGGCGCGGCCTGTCCATCTTCTCCCTGCTGCTCGACGACGGCACCGGGATGCTGCGCTGCCTGTGGTTCAACCAACCCTTCCTCAAGGACCGGTTCCTCACCGGCCGGACGGTGGTGGTCAACGGCCAGGTGCGCTGGGAGCGCGGCCCGTCCATGGCCAGTCCGGAATACGAGGTTCTGGACGGCGACGAGGCCGAGCTGATCCACACCGGGCGCATCGTCCCCCTCTATCCCTCCACCGCCGGCCTCACCAACCGCCAGCTCCGCACGGTCATCAAGGGCGCCCTGGACGGCCACCTGGATTCGTTCGCCGATAACCTCGCCCCCGAGATCATTTCGCGTCGCGGCCTGACGGGCATCCGGCAGGCCTTGCAGGATCTGCATTTCCCGCCGGACATGGAAAGCGTGGCCCGGGCCCGCCGGCGCCTGGCCTACGACGAGCTTCTGGCCCTGCAGCTCCTTTTGGCCCGGCGGAGGAGCGCCCGCCTGGGGACGGAGCGCGCCAGGCCGCTGTCGGACCGCTCCTGGTCCGGTGATTTCCGCCGGACGCTGCCCTTCGGGCTGACGCCCGCCCAGGAGAGGGTGATCGCCGAGATAGGGGCCGATCTGGAGTCGGACCGCCCCATGTACCGCCTGCTGCAGGGCGACGTCGG
>DHHE01000203.1:6164-17387 GCA_002403115.1 bacterium UBP2_UBA4780
TCCGTCCAGGCCTGCCTGGGAACCCACGCCCTGATACAGGAGGGCGTCGTCTTCGCCAGGCTGGGCCTGGCCGTCATCGACGAGCAGCACCGGTTCGGGGTCAGGCAGCGGGCGGCCATTCAGGCCAAGGGCGACCGGCCCCACGTGCTGGTGATGACCGCCACCCCCATCCCCCGGACCCTGTCCATGACGGTCTATGGCGATTTGGACGCATCGGTCATCGACCAGATGCCGCCGGGCCGCCTCCCGGCCACCACCCGCTGGACCACGGAACACAACCGCGGCAAAATGCTCGATTTCGTGGCCGGCCAGCTGGCCCGGGGCCGCCAGGCATTCTTCGTCTGTCCGGTGATAGACGAGGCCGGGGCCGGGGATGCCAAGGCGGCGGTCAAGCTTCACCAGCAGCTTTCCCGGCGTTATCCCGGGTATTCGGTCGGCCTGCTCCACGGACGGCTCAAGGTCGACGAGCGCCGTGACGTCATGGAGCGATTCCGCCGCAACCAGGTCCGGGTGCTGGCGGCCACCACCGTGGTCGAGGTCGGCATCGACGTCCCCAACGCCACGGTGATGGTGGTCGAGCAGGCCGAGCGCTTCGGCCTCTCCCAGCTCCACCAGCTCCGGGGCCGGATCGGCCGGGGCGGCCACAAGTCCTACTGCGTCCTGATGGCCGGGGACCGCCTCGGGCCCGAGGCCAGGGCCAGGCTGGAGGCCATGCAGAGCAGCGCCGACGGGTTCCGCATAGCCGAGATGGACCTGGAGCTGCGCGGCCCGGGCGAGCTCTGGGGCTCCCGCCAGCACGGGCTTCCGGAATTGCGCCTGGCCAACCTGGTCTCGGACGCCGGGCTCATCCCCCTGGCCCGGGAGGACGCCCTCGGCCTGACGGCCTCCGACCCCGACCTGTCCCGGCCTGACAATCAGCGCTACCTCGACCTGGTGCGGCAGCATTTCGGACGGACCGGCGGCCTGCTGGGGGTGGGATGAGTCCGCCCGCCATTAAATGAGGAAAGCCCTCCGGCATCAACCGGAGGGCTTCTTGCAGGGCACCATCGGAATCAAATGTCGTGAAATACTTGGCTTTTTCGTGTATTTAGCAGGTTTCGCGGGGAAATAGGCGCCGACTAAAAACCGCTCAGCTCCAGCCCGGCGCCGAAGCCCAGCCCGGACATCTTGAGATCGGTGAACAGGTTCTCGGCCTGGGTCTTGGAGACAGTGTTCCCGTTGTAGTAGACCCCTGCCAGCAGCGCGCTGCGGAACCCCAGTTTCAGCCGGGCGCCGCCGCCCACCCTCCAGCCGAAGCCGGAGTAGGTGCCGTCGTTGGGCTTGCTGGCCGAAACCACCTCCTCGCTGTAATTGTAGCTGACGTGGGCCAGGCCGTAGCCCAGCCGCCCCTCGATGAACGGGTTGATGCGCCCGCCCATGGGCAGGGTGACCGCCACCCCGGCCGTCAGCGGGAAGTACTTGACCGAATGCTCGAACTCCACCCTCCGGTTCTCCACGCTGACGATGGCGCCGGCCGCGGTGTCCACCGGGACCACCGTCTCCTTCTTGAACGTCTTGTTGAAATAGTCGATCTGGACGGTGGCCATCACCATCTCGTCCACTCGCTGGCCGAACCCCAGGCTCAGCATGGCCCCGCCGCCGCCCTCGACCCCCGAGGGGTTGAAGAAGCTTACGCCGCCGGTCAGGGTCAGGGCGCCGGCCAGTTGGGCCAGGGATAGTGTCGCCGCCAGCAACAGGCTTTTTCTCATGGCGCTTCCTTCACTAGTTTTCTTTATACCGCAGGTGTCAGGCGTCCCGGTCCTCCATGGCGATGGCCGAGACCGGGCAGGAGTCGACGCAGGCCCCGCAGCTGGTGCAGCCGGCGGCGTCCTTGAGCACGGCCTTGTCCCCGTCCATCTCCAGCACGCTGACCGGGCAGGCCGAGATGCAGGCGCTGCAGCCGATGCAGGTGTCATTGTCGATCTTGGGCAGGCTCTTCTTGGGCATGGTTCATCCTCCTATATTTTCTTTTTTGACAGGCGGGCGATGTCCTTGAGCACCTCGGCCTTCTTGCCGGCCAGCAGCCTCTCGTGCTTCAGCTCCTCGGACACCAGGCTCTTGAAAAGCACCTTGACGTCGTACTCGTAGGAGTAGGTTGCCTCCCTGGAGTACCTCTGCTGGGCCAGCCGTTCGTACTTGATGGCCATGTCCAGCGATTTAACCAGTTTCTTCGCCAGTTTCAGGTCTTCCACTGTTTCCTCCTCGATGGGTTGAAGCTTTATGGTTTACGGGTTACAGCAGCCTGGGTTCTTCCGTTTCCTCCGGCGGTTCCGGAAGGTAGATGTGCCGGTCGATCAGGTTGACGTAGTCGCTCCAGCGGCGGTTCTGCCCGCCCTCGCGTTTTATGATCCGGGTGAAGGCGCCGGCCTGGGAGTCGAGATAGTCGCAGTGGTGGAGGACCAGGGCCTCCAGGGTGGCCGGGGTCACCGGCGAACCCTTCTCCCTTTCCCCGTGGTGGGAAATGACCATGTGCCGCAGCCTCATGGCCGTCTCCTGGGGGAAGCCCTTGATCCTGGCCAGGCGCTCCCCCAGCATCTGGTCTCCCAGCACTATGTGCCCCAGCAGCCGGCCCTGGTCCGAGTAGTCGATAAAGGTGCCGGCCCTGTATTCCGGAACCTTGCCGACGTCGTGAACCAGGCAGCCGGTTATCAGCAGGTCGCGGTCCAGCAGGCCGTAGTTGGCCGCCGCCGCGCGGGCCAGACGGCAGACGGCCGCGGTGTGCTCGGCCAGCCCGCCGACGTAGGCGTGGTGCCACAGCTTGGCGGCCGGGGCGGCCTGGAACTGTGGGTAGAAGTCCCGGTCGTCGAAGAACAGGGCCAGCAGCTTCGACAGGTGCGGGTCCTTGACGGTCTTGATCTCGGTCCTGATGGCCGCCTCGCGGTCGGCCGGGGAAACCGGCGACTGGGCCAGGAGATCCTCGGGGCGGTAGTCCCCGGGCCCGGCCCTGCGAATGGCCTCCACCCTCACCTGGGGGTTGTCGCGGAAGGAGCCCACCGTGCCCTTGACCTGGACGACGTCCCCGACCGCCATTTGCCCGTAGGCCCCGGCCGCGTCGTTCCACATCACCCCGTCTATCCGTCCGGTGGCGTCCCCCAGCTCCAGCGAGAGGAACTGCTTGCCGTCCGAATCCTTGGTGCGGAGCTCCATCCGGCGCAGGGCGAAGCAGGAGATCACCTCCCGGCCCTGCCACGTGGCCTCCTTCATTTCCTTGACGTACGCTTTGGCCATCGACTGATGATTTTAACCGCTAAAATCCCGCTTGTCAACCACTATGTTCCATCGTGTTGCAGAAACTCCATCGCCTGCCACAGCTGTTCCTGGTTCTGGCAGACGGCCGTGGGCATCACCGGCAGCGAGCGGAGGAACACCTGGCCGTAGTCGCTGGTCGCCGCCCGGGGGTCGCACAGCACCGCCAATCCGCGGTCGGTCTTGTTGCGGATCAGCCGGCCGAAACCCTGGCGCAGGCGGATGACCGCCTCGGGAAGCAGGTAGCGATGGAAGGCGCTGCCCCCGGCCTGCTCGATGGCCTGGCACCGGGCCTCGACCAGGGGCTCGGTGGGCACCGAGAAAGGCAGCTTGGTGATCACCAGCAGCTCCAGGGCCTGCCCCGGCAGGTCCACCCCCTCCCAGAACGAGCTGGTGCCCAGGACGATCGAATCCTTCGACCTCCGGGCCGTCTCCAGCAGCTGGGCCGGGTTGCCGTCGATGCCCTGGGCCAGGGCCGGGACGCCGGCCTTGACCAGCCTCCAGTAGCACCGGTGCAGCAGGTCGAAGGAGGTGAACAGCACCAGGGTGCCGGTGCGCGTTTTCTGGAGCATGTCCTCGATCAGGCGCGACACCTGCTCGTTGAAGTCCTTGTCCCTGGGCGACGGCAGGAAGTTGACCACCGCCAGGCCTGCCTGGGAGCCGTAGTCGAAAGGCGACTTAAGCAGCAGATGCTGGACCCGGTCCCGGTCGGCCAGCGCCAGGCCGGAGCGCTCCAGGAAATAGTCGAATCTTCCGTCGACCGAGAGGGTGGCCGAGGCGTAGACCAGGGTCTTGAGGTTGGGATGCAGCTGCCGGGCGATCACCTTCCCCACCTCCAGCGGTCCGGAGGCCAGGATCAGGCCCTGCTCGCGGAACTCGACCCAGTGGACGTGATCCCTGGCGTCGGCCGAGACCAGCCTGGCCAGGGTGTCCGAGATCCCCGCCGCCTGCTGTCCGCCCAGGCGCAGCTGGTCGACGAAGGCCTCCTGCTCGATCCGGTCCAGGCCCTCGGCCTGGGACATCCACTCGGTCAGCAGCCGCAGGCGGTCGGACAGCAGGAGCAGTGATTCCACCAGGCCGCCGGCCGCCTCCTGGAGTTCCGCCTGCAGATTGTCCCCCGGCCGGAACCTGATCTTTTCCCTGGGCCCGGCCTTCTGCCTCCATTTTGACAGGAACAGCCTGTCGGACAGTTTCCCGCATTCCAGGACGGATTCGCCCAGCTCGAGCAGCTGGCTTTGCCAGTCCTTGGCCGCCGCGCCGCCGTGACGGTGGCTCTTGAGCCAGGCCCCCAGCTTGGCCAGCAGGCCGGATTCCCCGGCCTTGCGGGAATACAGCCCCTGGAGGAAGTTATGGACCTCCCAGCGGTTGAGGCTCAGGCCCAGGTAATCGGTGGCCACCTGCTCCAGGTTGTGGGCCTCGTCGAAAATAAGCCGTTGGTGCTCAGGCAGGATCCGGTTCTGCGAGACCAGGTCGGTGAACAGCAGCGAGTGGTTGACCACCACCAGCTCTGCCTCCTGGGCCGCCTTCCGCGCCCGGAACAGGAAGCACCTCCGGTAATGCTGGCAGCGGCCGCCCTGGCAGGTGGCCGACTCGGCCGAAAGCTTGGCCCACAGCCCCGGCGCCCGCCCGGTGTTGAACCCGCCGTGCTCGGAGACGTCGCCGCTCTGGGTGGACTCGGCCCAGACGGCCAATATCATGGCCTCGGCCCTCTCCCTGCCGGACAGCAGAAGGTCCGGGTACTGGACCGACTCCCGCCACTTGCGCCAGCAGAGGTAGTTGCCCCGGCCCTTGAGGAGCGCCGCCCGGAACGGCCCCAGGGCCGCCTCGGCCAAGGGAATATCCTTGTAGTACAGTTGCTCCTGGAGGTTCCGGGTGTAGGTGGAGACGACCACCCGCTCCCGGTTCCTCCTGGCCCAGACGGCGGCCGGGGCCAGATAGGCGAGGCTCTTGCCCACCCCGGTGCCGGCCTCCACCGTCAGGAACAGGTCGTCCTCCAGCGCCTTTCCGATCCTGTCCGCTATCTCCTCCTGCTCCAGCCGCCGCTCGAATTCGGGGCCCATGACCTGGGACAGGGTGCCTCCCGGGCCGAAAACCTCGGCCATCGACTCCACCGGCTTCGGCCTCGCCGGATACGCAGCCCGCTTCCGCCCGACCCGCATCGCGTTCTCCAGCGCGGCGCCGTCCACCTGGAAGCCGGTCTCGCCGGCCCGGCCGTGCCGGCCGCCCTCGGCCAGCGCCTCCAGCAGCCCGCGGTAATGGCCGGGGGCGGCCGCCAGAAGCACCCGAAGGACGTCCTCGCCGCGCCGCCCCAGCGCGGCGCAGGCCAGGCGGAACAGGTCGGCGGTGGCCGCGGCGTCCTCCAGCGCCCGGTGGGAGCGGCCGGGATGGAAGCCGAACAGGCGGGCCAGGTATTCCAGGCCGTGCGACCGCAGCCCGGGAAAGGCCGCCCGCGAAAGGTCGAGGGTGTCCCAGACCTCGGCCGGCGGCTGCCAGCGGGCTTCGAGGAATTCCAGGTCGAAGGCCGCGTTGTGCAGCACCACCGGCTTGTCGCCGGCAAACTCATTGAACTGCCGGACAGCTTCCTCCAGCCCCGGCGCCCCCTCCAGATCGGCCTCGCTTATGCCGGTCAGCCGCTTTACCGGAAGGGGGATTTTCTTATCGGTGTGGACGAAAGTACGGAATGTTTCTTGCTTGCCCCCGTCGCTTGAAAGCACCGCCCCGATCTCGATGATCTCGTCCTGGGAGTGCGACAGGCCGGTGGTCTCCAGGTCCAATGCCACGAAGGCGAGGGGTTCCGCTGCCCCCCTCGCCTTCGTGCTGGTCGGTTTCCTCGTTCTTCTTGCCGGCATCAACGATTAACTTTCCGCCGCCGCTCCCGCTTCTGTTTGCGTGCTAGGCTGATTTTGCCTGAAAATCAGGGGGGGCCTCACTTCCCTTCCTTATCCACCTGGCTCATCCGCTTCATGGCGCAGTACTGGCCGCACATGGTGCATTCCCCGGTGTCCTTTTTCGGAGCCGATTCGAATATCTCCCTGGCCAGGGGCGGGTTGATGGACAGCTCTATCTGGCGCTTCCAGTCCAGATCCTTGCGGGCTTTGGACATGGCCAGGTCCCAGTCGGCGGCGCCGGGCACGCCCCTGGCGATGTCGGCGGCGTGGGCGGCGATGCGCAGCACGACGACACCCTCCCGGACGTCCTCCACCGTCGGCAGGCGCAGGTGCTCGGCCGGGGTGACGTAGCACAGGAAGTCGGCCCCGAAGTAGGCGGCCCAGGCCCCGCCGATGGCGGCGGTGATGTGGTCGTAGCCCGGGGCGATGTCGGTGACCAGCGGCCCCAGCACGTAGAACGGCGCCCCCCGGCACAGCTCCTTCTGCAGGCGGACGTTGGTCTCGATCTGGTTGATGGGCACGTGGCCCGGCCCCTCGACCATGGTCTGGACCCCGGCCGCCCGCGCCCGGTCCACCAGCTCGCCCAGCAGCAACAGCTCCTGCACCTGGGCCCGGTCGGTGGCGTCGGCCAGGCAGCCCGGCCTCAGTCCGTCCCCCAGGCTCAGGGTGACGCTGTGCTCCCGGGCGACCTCCAGCAGCCGGTCGTAGTGCTCGTAGAGCGGGTTCTCCTTCTTGTTGAATGCCATCCACTCGATGGTCAGGGCCCCTCCCCGGCTGACCACGCCGGCCGTCCGCCCCTGCTCCTTGAGCCGGGCCAGCGCCTCCCGGGTCACCCCGCAGTGGACCGTCATGAAGTCCACCCCGTCTTTGGCCTGCTTCTCGATGACCTGGAAGATCTCGTCCACCGTCATCTCAACCAGCGACTTCCCCTTCCCGGCCGCCTCCACCGCCGCCTGGTACAGGGGCACGGTGCCCAGGGGCACCGGGCACTGGGAGATGATCTCCCGGCGGATGGCGTCCAGGTCGCCTCCGGTCGAAAGGTCCATGACGGCGTCGGCCCCGGCCCCCAGGGCCGCCCGCAGCTTCTCCAGCTCGGCGGCCGGGTCGGAGATGTCCTGCGAGGTTCCGATGTTGGCGTTGACCTTGATCCGCAGTCCGGCCCCCACCGCCATCGGCTTCAGCAGCCGCCGGTTCCTGTTCATGGGGACGGCGATGGTGCCCTGGGCCAGCCCCCGGCTGATGTGCTCGGCCGGGACCTTCTCCTCCTCGGCGATCCGCTTTATGAGGGATTCGGGGATTGAGGCCACGATGTCGTCAGGCTGTTAAAGGGTTGTCGTTGAGCGGGACCGTTGCAGGCCCGGTCAGGCCTTGGCCTGGGCCTTGTCGTCCTTGGCGTAGCGCTTCTTGAAGCGTTCCACCCGGCCGGCGGTGTCCACCAGCTTCTGCTTGCCGGTGAAGAACGGGTGGCAGCTGGAGCAGATCTCGACGTGGATGTCCTTGACCGTCGACTTGGTCGTGATGACGCTGCCGCAGGCGCAGGTGATGGTGGTCTCCTGGTACTTGGGATGGATGTCCTTCTTCATGTTCCCTCTATTNNNTGGTTCATCGTCTCCAGGAAGGCCTTGTTGCCCTTGGCGGCCTTCATCCTTGAGAGCAGCAGGTCCATGGCCTCTATCGGATTCAGCTCGCTCAGGAACTTGCGCAGCACCCAGCAGCGGTTGAGGACCTCGGGCGCCAGCAGCAGCTCCTCCTTGCGGGTGCCGGAGCGGTTAATGTCAAGCGCCGGAAAGACGCGGCGGTCGGCCAGCTTCCGGTCCAGGATCAGCTCCATGTTGCCGGTGCCCTTGAACTCCTCGAAGATGACGTCGTCCATCCGGCTGCCGGTGTCCACCAGGGCGGTGGCGATGATGGTCAGGCTGCCGCCCTCCTCGATGTTGCGGGCCGATCCGAAGAAGCGCTTGGGCCTTTGCAGGGCGTTGGAGTCCACCCCGCCCGACAGGGTCTTGCCCGAGTGGGGGATGACCGCGTTGTTGGCCCGGGCCAGCCGGGTGATGGAGTCCAGCAGGATGACCACGTCCTTCTTGCGCTCCACCAGGCGCTTGGCCCGCTCCAGCACCATGTCGGCCACCTGGACGTGCCGCTCCGGCGGCTCGTCGAAGGTGGAGCTGACCACCTCGGCCTTCACCTGGCGCTGCATGTCGGTCACCTCCTCGGGGCGCTCGTCTATCAGCAGGATGAACAGAGACACCTCGGGGTGGTTGACGGTGATGCTGTTGGCGATCTTCTGCAGCAGGACCGTCTTGCCGGCCCGGGGCGGGGAGACCACCAGGCCGCGCTGTCCCTTGCCGATGGGCGCCAGCAGGTCGATGACCCGCATCGAGAGCTCGCCAGGCTCCCGCTCCAGCACCAGCCGCTCCTGGGGATAGAGCGGGGTCAGGTTGTCGAACAGGATCCGGTCCCTGGTGGACTCCGGGCTCTCGTGGTCCACCGCCTCCACCTTGAGCAGGGCGAAGTTCTTCTCCCCCTCCTTGGGCGGCCGGATCTGACCGGTGACCAGGTCCCCGGTCAGCAGACTGAAGCGCTTCACCTGGGTCGGCCCCACGTAGATGTCGTCCGGCCCCGGCAGGTAGCTGTAGTCGGGCGAACGCAGGAACCCGTAACCGTCCGGCAGCACCTCCAGCACCCCGCCTCCGAACAGGAGCCCGTTGCGCTGGGCCTGGGCCTCCAGGATCTTGAAGATGAACTCCTGCTTCTTCAGGCCGCTGGACCCCTGGATGTCCAACTCCTTGGCGATGGAAGACAGTTCGGAGACCGTCTTCGACTTCAGGGAGGCGATATTCAGCTGTTCCTGGGGGCTCATCGGATAGGCCGGAGTGAAAGGATTATTGTGGAAGGGAGTCCTTCTTGGACGTGTCCGGGACTGCCTTGCGGCCGGGGGCTCCGCGGATGCCGGCCACCGCGGTAGGCGTCTGGGTTGTGTAGGTCTGCTTGGCGCCCTCGAGTTTCTTGACCTTGTCGAGCACCTTGCCGGCGGCGGAGCGCTCGGATGCGGCCGCGGCCGCCATCAGATCAGCCACCGCACCCTTGGCCGGGCCGGCCAGCCTGACCACCCGGCCTTCGGCCCCCTTGAGTTCTGCCTGGGAATTGGAGGCGAGATCGAGGCTGTCGGCGCCCTCCAGCCCTAAGCCGATCGCCATCGTCTCCCAAGCGGATCCGGTAAAAGCGCTGACTTCGCCTTTGGTGAAAGCAACCGCGGCCACGATCACCCTGGTCTTCGGCTCAGGAACCCCGGACTTGGGCTGTTCCTGCCTGGAGCAGCCCAGGAAGGCCAGCATCGCGCTCGAAATTATGACGTATTTCTTCATGATTCGGGTCTTTTTTCACATAGATATATTAAGAATACTATATTTTTCTGCCGAAGTCAATAGAAACGGCCACCTTTCTGCCCCGCCCTCCCTTGAGCGGCCTCACCAGCCCGGCCACCACCCCGGCCATGGTCTCGGCCACGAACCCCTTCATCCCGAGGCTCCGGCCGTCCACCGCCAGCCTCACCCTCGGCCCTTTTCCGGTTACCGAGAAGGTTCGGGCCAGCCACCCGGCCAATTCCCCGGTTTGTCCGGCTCCGAAATGCCTGGGCGACCTGCCTCGGGCGAATGGCCGCCTCTTCCCGTATGTTGCCACCACGCCCTTGAGCCCGGCCTTGGGCATAATATCGGAAATCAGAACTTTGGGCAAAGGAAGTTTCTTGTACCCCTCGACCAGAAGGATGTCGACCTCGGCCGCCAGCGCCGACAGCAGCGCCATGGGTTCGTCCGGGCTTTCGAAGCGCGCCAGCATCCGGTCGTCGGCTATGGCCGAGACGGCGGCCCCGGCCCGGCGGAAGCGGTCGGTGTCGGTGCCCTTCCGGTCCACCTTGATCCGGGCGTGGGTGTGCTTGAGGACGCCGACCCGGTGGCCCTTTTTACGCAGGGTGGAGACCAGCCTTTCTATAAGCCGGGTCTTGCCTGAATCGGAATGGCCCACGAAGGAGACGATGTTCTTCATGAACGGCTCCTAGAAAAGCTCAACCGTCACCGCGTCGCCCGGCATGACGTGCACCGCCTCCTCCGGCAGTATCACGAATCCGTCGGCTCGCACCATCGAGGTCAGTATGCCCGAGCCCTGCGGCCCGGCGAGCCTGGCGTGGTACCGCCCGTCGCGCCATTCTACCGCCGCCCGCATGAATTCCATCCTTCCTGCCGGCTTGATTATCTCCTGGTCACTGACGGCTGTCAGCTGTTCTCTTAATATTGTACCCGCCCCCTGCATCTTCAAGAGCAACGGCCGGACGTATTGCTCGAATATGACCATCGAGGAGACCGGGTTGCCGGGCAGCCCGACCACCGGCTTTCCGTTTGTAAATCCGAAGGCCATCGGCTTGCCCGGCTTCTGGGCCACCTGCCAGAAGTTCATCTCCCCCAGTTTCGAGAGCGCCTGCTTCATCAGGTCGTAATCGCCCACCGACACCCCGCCCGAGGTCAGCACCAGGTCGCACTCGGCCGCCGCCCTCTCCAGCGTGGCGGTGATCTTCGCGAGGTCGTCCTCCACGATGCCGTAATCTTTGACCTCGGCGTTCACCGACCGCGCCTGGGCGGCCACGCTGTAGCGGTTGGCGTCGTATATCTGCCCCGGCCCCAGTGGATTTCCCGGATCCACGATCTCGTTCCCGCTGGAGAGCATTCCCACGATCGGTTTCCTGGAAACCAGCACCCCGGTCATGCCCAGCGAGGCTATCAGCCCCGCCTCCTGCGGCCGCAGCCGGGTGCCCTTCTTGATCAGAACCTCCCCGGCCCTGACGTCCTCGCCCCGCTTCCTGACATGCTCGCCCAGCTGAACGCCGTTCCGTATTCTGACTTCGGTCTTCCGTATTCCGGTTTCCGTCAGTTCCACCGGCACCACGCAGTCAGCCCCCTCGGGCATCTGCGCCCCGGTCATTATCCTTGTTGCCTGCCCGGCTCCGACGGCTCTCCTGGCGATTGTTCCCGCCGGCACGTCCTCGATTATCTCCAGG
>DHHE01000041.1 GCA_002403115.1 bacterium UBP2_UBA4780
TAACCGTGGCCCCCTACCCGGGCTTCCCCACCGACCTCCAGCCGCAGTTCATGGCATTGGCCTCGGTCTCCTCGGGCATCTCGGCCGTCACCGAGACCATCTTCGAGAACCGGTTCACGCACGTCCCCGAGCTGCAGCGGCTGGGGGCGGACATCCGTATCGAGGGCGGCACCGCCATAGTCAGGGGGGTGCCGAAGCTCGCCGGGGCCCCGGTGATGGGCTCGGACCTGCGGGCCTCGGCGGCCCTGGTCATCGCCGGACTGGCGGCCGAGGGGCGGACCGAGGTCAACCGCATCTACCACCTGGACCGGGGGTACGAGCGATGGGAGAAAAAACTGAAGAAGCTGGGGGCCAAGGTGAGAAGGGTGCACGAGAAAATGGCGGTCTGACTCCGGCTTCGTCAATGGTGAAAGATGAAGCCCTTTGACTGCGCTCAGGGCAAGCGTGAATGGAGAATGGTAAAACCCTTCGACTGGTTCGGCGGGTTCGGCAGGCTCACCACAAGTCCGCTCAGGGCAAGTGGGAATGTCGAAAAGGTGGAAAACGAAAGTGATATTTGAAGCGTGTTAGTAGGTGTCATTCCCGAGTAATCGGGAATCCAGGTCATTAATAGTGGTGCAGGGGCCGCCAACAGTACCGCAGGAGCCGTTCAACAGTCTGACAGAGGTGTTTAACAGCGGCGCAGGGGTGGTTATCAGTATTACGGGGGTATTAAACAGCAGGGCAGGGGACATGATCAAACCAATGGAGGCCTGTAAAAGTGGGGGTTGAGCCATTAACAGCGGCGTGTGGGCGGGAAGACATAGCGGGAATACACGAAACAGGTGCGCTTATTAGACCACTGGTGGTCGGCATTGCGACATAATGTCGCAATGCCAGTAGTTATATTCAATTAATCTTGAGCCCCTAACATAAAACATTATACTTTCAACAACTTTCACTTTATCTATGGAACATTCAATGAAACTTTTAGAAAGTCCTTATGAAAGAATTGCATCTGGCAAAAAAATAATAGAAATTAGAATTTTTGATGAAAAACGTCATAAATTAAATGTTGGAGATATTATTGAAATTTCTAAGTTGCCAGATTTAAAGAATAAAGTAAAAGTTGAAATTGTTGCTCTTTTGAGATACAAGTCATTTAGGGTTTTAGTAAATGATTTTGGAATGGAATATTATGGTTATCCAAAAGATTATTCTGTTGATGATTTTGTAAATAGCATTTACACAATTTATTCTAAAGAAAAAGAGCAACAATATGGCGTGTTAGGTATTAAGATAAGACTTCTAAACGGGGCTCAAGATTAACTCTGAAATTTCCCTTCGGGACGTTGCACTAAATTTCAGCCCTTATGGGAATATAACAGCAACTTTGCGGTTCGCTCGGTTGCACCTCGCTCAGCCCAAATCGTTTAATGTTCTGCGGAACTTATACGACTTCGCAAAGTTGCGATGTTAGTCAATGATTTGCCATGAAAAGCTTACGCCGCGCCGTCACCACCGCCGTCTGGGTCTGCTGAAATTATAAAGCCATCATGAAAAACATCAAAAAAGTCGCCTTCATCGGCAACTACCTCCCCAGGCAGTGCGGGATAGCCACCTTTACTCACGATATCTGCGAATCCTTCGCGGCCATCAACCCCGGGGTCCAGTGCTTCGCCGTCCCCATAACCGATATCGAGGAGGGCTACCGGTACCCGGAGCGGGTCCGCTTCGAGATCCAGGAGCAGGACCTGGACTCCTACAAGGCCGCCGCCGACTTCCTGAACCTCAACAACGTGAACGTCGTCTGCCTCCAGCACGAATACGGCATCTTCGGGGGAAAGGCCGGCGGCCACATCCTGTCACTGCTGCGGAATCTTAAAATGCCCCTGGTCACCACCCTGCACACCATACTGGAGAGCCCCAGCCTCCAGCAGCGCCGGGTGATGGACGAACTGCTGGCGCTGTCCGACTACGTGGTGGCCATGACCCGGAAGGGCATCGACATCCTTCAGGACGTCTACAAGCCCCCCGGGGAAAAGGTCCGTCTGATACCGCACGGGATACCCGACGTGCCCTTCATCGACCCCAGCTTTTACAAGGACAAATACGGCGTCGAGGGCAAGATCGTCCTGCTGACGTTCGGCCTGCTGGCCCCCAACAAGGGCATCGAATTCGTCTTCCGGGCCCTGCCGGACATCATCAGGGAACATCCCAACGTCGTCTACCTGGTGGCCGGGGTCACCCATCCCAACCTTCTCCGGCACGAGGGCGAGAAATACCGGCTGGCGCTGCAGCTGCTGGCGGACGAGTTGGGAGTGGCCGGGAACGTCATATTCCACAACCGCTTCGTCTCCATCGAGGAGCTGAAGGAGCTGATCGTCCTGGCCGACATCTACCTCACCCCCTACCTGGTCGAATCGCAGATCACATCGGGAACGCTGGCCTATTCGTTCGGCTCGGGCAAGGCGGTGATATCGACGCCGTTCTGGCACGCCCGGGAGCTGCTGGCGGACGGGAGGGGGGTGCTGGTGCCGTTCGGGGACTCGGATGCCATCGCCCGGGAGACCGTAAAACTGCTCAGGAACGAGGTCGAACGCCACGCCATGCGGAAGAACGCCTACCTGCTGGGCCGCGAAATGACCTGGGACAAGGTGGCGCAGCAATACGCCAGTCTGTTCGAGGAAGCCCGCCAAAAACGGCCGGCGGTGATGCAAAAGAAGATCCCGATGCGGCCGCTCGACCAGCAGCCGGCCATACTGCCCGAGATCAAGCTGGACCATTTCCTGCGGATGACCGACACCGTTGGGATCTTCCAGCATGCCCGGCACAACGTCCCCAACTTTACCGAGGGCTATTGCACCGACGACAACGCCCGGGCCCTGATCCTGACCGTGCTGCTGGAGAACCTGGGCACCATCAATCCGCGCAGGCTGGACGACCTGGCCAGCCGTTTCCTCGGTTTTATCCGGTACGCCTGGGACGCAAAGGCCGCGCGGTTCGGCAATTTCCTCGGCTTCCAGCGGAACTGGGTGGACGCCGGCTATTCCGAGGACAGCCACGGCCGGGCGGTCTGGGCCCTGGGAACCTGCATCAGGCGGTCCAAGAACCAGGGCTTTTCGCAGATGGCGGCGGAGATCTTCGAACAGGCCCTGACCCCGTTAACCACCTTCTCCTCGCCCCGGGCCTGGGCCTTCGCCCTGATCGGCGCCCACGAATACCAGCTGCGGTTCCCGGGCGACCGGTCCGCCCGCAGCCGGCTGGAGACGCTGGCCGCCCAGCTGCTGAGGCTGTACGACGAGAACAACGGCCCGGAGTGGAAATGGTTCGAACCGAGCCTGAGCTACGACAACGCCAAGCTGCCCCATGCCCTGATCGTCGGCGGCCGCGGCCTGGCCAACGAGACAATGCTCAAGGGAGGGCTCGATTCCCTTCAGTGGCTGACCGCCATCCAAACCTCCGGCCGGGGCCATTTCCAGCCGGTGGGCACGGACAGGATATTCGAGCGCGGCCAGCCCAAGCCGGCCTTCGACCAGCAGCCGATCGAGGCCTATTCCACCATCTCCGCCTGCCTGGAGGCGTATCGGACGACCAAGGACAGGCATTGGTATGACGAGGCGGCCAAGGCATTCCAATGGTTTTTGGGTGCGAACGATCTGGGGATTCCGCTGTACGAGACGTCCAACGGCGGCTGCTATGACGGGCTCCACGTCGACCGGATAAACCGGAACCAGGGGGCCGAATCGACCATCGCCTTCCTGCTGTCGTTGTGCGAGATGACGGACATCGCCAACATCATCGAAAGCTTCAAGGAGCCGATCCCGGAATAAAAATCCGAAATACGAATATCGGAATTCGAAACAAATTCCAAAAGCCGAAAAAGGACATGTTTGAGCATTTGAAAATTTCATTCGATATTGTTTTGAATTTCTGATTTCGAGATTCGGATTTAATAGGATTCCCGTAACATATAATGAAGAATTTTAAAAATAGCACTTCAATTGAATTATCGCCTGTTCCAGTAATGGACATGGGCATCCTCCTGTCGCCCGACAACCGGTGCGTCATCGCCCGCCCGCATGTCCCCTACAACGAGTCCCGGGTGGAGCGGATCATCGCCAGAGCGCTGTCGCTGGACGAGGCGGAGGCGCTGAAGGCGTTGGGGGACGTTCGGGACGGTTTCGGGCGCCGGCACCGCAACTTCGAATTCCTGCTGGAACGCCAGTTCGAGGCGGTCCGCCGGCTGATGCCCTCCGACGCCATGCCTTCGCGGGAACGGAGGATGCTGATCGGCTCGCTGTTTTTGGCCGAATACGCGTTTGAAGCAGCCGCCCTGTTCAATCCGTCGATCGTCCCCCACCCCGACCAGTCGGGTCTGCCCGGCGGTTCGCTTCGCTTCGTCATGAGCCTGCGGGCGACCGGGGAGGGGCACATCTCGTCCTTGACCTTTCGATCAGGGACCATCGACGCCGCCAACAATATCGCCGTCGACGCTCCCGGCGTTTTTGCCTCCCCGGCCGAGATGAAGGAGAACAGCCTCTACGACAAGGACTGCTTTGCCCGGAAGCTGCGGGAGATGGGCGCCATCAGCGATCTCTCCAAGTCCGTGGTCGGCGAGCTGGCGGCCGAGTTCACGTTCGCCGACCTGCAGGAGAAAATAAAGCACTATTCATTCAACCACCGGCCTCTGCCGGCTGACGACAGGACGGCCAGCGATAAAATCCTTTGGCTGGCCCGGTGCAACTACGAGGCCCGCTTCGACCCCGCAACCGCCCTGCCGGAAAGGGTGCTGTTCCCGATGTCGCCCAGCGAACAGAACGGGATCGAGGACGCCCGGTTCGTGCTTTTCACCGAAGACGACGGCCGCAGCAAGTACTACGCCACCTACAC
>DHHE01000095.1:0-10088 GCA_002403115.1 bacterium UBP2_UBA4780
CTCCTTGTCCTGGAGGAATGGTCTGACGATTAGATTGGCCGGCCCGGCCAGGTGCAGGTGGTAGATTAAATAGATGTGGGAGAAGCCGCCGAGATCCTTCAGGCCCTCGGCGTACTCGGGAAAGACCTCGGCCCGGCCCAGGCAGCCCTTGGCATAGGCCGGCTGGATCGGCGTCTCCCCCCCGTTGCGGTGAAGGCTGCGGATGACGCCGATGGGTTGGAAGGAGATATCGTCGCTCAAACCCAGTGGCTCTCGACGTCGGACGAGGAGGCCTCGGTGAGAGTTCCCTCCCGGTAGCGCTTCAGGGCCTCGGCCACGGTCGGCGCGTCGGTGTTGTACACCTTGACCCCGGCCGTCTTCAGCACCTGGAATGCCTTGGGGCCGCAATGCCCGGTCACCAGCGCCTGGACCCCGGACTGGGAGATGGCTGCGGCCGATTGGACGCCGGCTCCCTGGGCGGCGTTCAGGTTCTGCTTGTTGTCGATGACCTCGAACTTTTCCTTCTCCAGATCGTAGACCAGGAATTTCGGCGCCCGGCCGAACCGGCTGTCCAGCGCGGCCTCCAGGCCGTCGCCATCGGTGGTGAACGCGATCTTCATGATATCAAAACATCCTCCATTTTGCAACTTAAGTTCAATCGTAGGCCTTCATGACGTTCTCGGCCTCCCCCATCAGGTCCCCGGCGATCTCGGCCATCTTCGTCTCCTCCCAGAACGGAAGCCCTCGGTGCACGTCCATGTACTTCTTGGGAATGGGGTGGGTGCCGACCACCGCCGGTATCCCGTACCGCTCCTCGATGAATTTCTTGAAACGCCTGATGTTCGGGCACGGCGGGTAACCGACCACCAGCCCGGTGGCCAGATGGATGGCCTGGGCCCCGCTCTTGATCATCTCCTCGGGCACGTATTCCACATTCCCACCCGGACAGCCCCCGCACGACGAGTAGCCGACCACTTCGACCGTTTCCCCGGCCGGGTATTTAGAGAAGCCGCCGTGCCGCTCCCTGACGGAGCGGAAGCACTTGCCGCCGCCGCAGTCCCGGTAGCGGTTGCAGATGATGATGCCGATCTTCAAACAACGCTCCTTGTGTCTGTTCTTGTTCCAACTGAAGCGACTACGTCCATCGCCGTCAGGCTTTTAACCACTAATGTCCCGGCGGCCGCCACCTGGGGCAACGGCCGCCGCGGTTCATTGTCGAATGGCTACTTGGCTTTCTTCTCCTCGGCCTCGATCTCCGCCAGCCGCTTCCTGATGGCGTCCATCTCGGCCTGCATGGCGTCGGCCTGGGCCTTGAGAGCCATCCGCTCCTGCTCCGGAGTATATCCGGGCAGGCAGTTGGCATGCCCGCCGAATCGCGCCCAACCCGGCAGGCCGGTGGCGTAGAACTGGTTTCTCCAGCCCCTGCCCCCTCCCCCGCCGCCGAAGCCGCGACCCCGGCCGCCTCCCCGGCCCATTCCATACCCGCATCCGAAGACGGGATTCATGTACCCCGGCATGTTGTATCCCGCGCAGAATCCGGCTGCGCGCCCGGTCATCGGCCCCATTCCCATGGGGCCAGTTCCGTCACCGCGTGGCATTGTCTTGCCTCCTTTTATTATTAGTTTTACCGATTTTTGTTGGCTCGCCCCAAACCGCCCCGGAGCCCCTGGCCACGGCCTTGCCCGCGGCCCTGACCCTGGCCTTGTCCCTGGCCTTGTCCCTGGCCGATCGGCCGCTTAATGGCACCTCCGCCGCAGCGACCCATCCCTCGGCCGGTCCCCGCGCCCTTGCCCTGCGGGCCTGTTCCGTCGCCTCTCGGCATATCGTACCTCCTTTTTAGGTTTGGTTGTCATCCTGCCTTTTTAACGTGATACCGCATTTGGGGCATTTCCTCTGGTTGCAGGGAACCTCCCTCTGGTGTTCCTCGCGATAACCGCAATACTGGCAAACGCAGGTACCCATGGGCCCAAGGCCGTCCCGGACTCTCCCCGTTCCGTTTACCGATGGCTCTTTTTGTGCGGTTAGCTTCTGCTGCATTTTATCCCCGCCCATTGAACAGTAACCTTAGTCCCGCTTGGCGCAGTTCGGGCAGGTGCCGTAAAAGGTGATGTCGTGCTCGGCTATCTGATATTTGTATTTGCCGGATAACTGCGTTTCCAGCTTCTTCACCAGCGCCAGCTCGTCCTTCTCGAAGTCCATGTAATCGATCACCTGGCCGCACTGCCGGCAGATGAGGTGATGGTGGTGGCCTGGCCCCCCGGCTGCCTGGTGAAGCTCATAACGTGCCTTGCCGTCGCCGGCGTCCACGGACCGGATGTGTCCGCCCGTGCGCAGCAGCTCCAGGTTGCGGTAGACGGTGGCCAGGCCGATACCGGGCATCCGGCCCCGCACCCGCAGGAAGATCTCGTCGGCGCTTAGGTGCCCCTGGGCTCCGGAAAGAGCCTGATAGATGGCCTGGCGGGGAGCGGTCAGCCTTTGTCCGCACCCCAATCCGCGCCACCCATGTCCTCCCCGCCAGCATCTTCTTGGCATCGATCGTTCCTTAATGTTAACAATTCTCATTATCATTATACCACCGGTTTTCCTTTTTGTCAAGCCTTATCGTAAAAATAAAGCACCGGGCCAAGGCCCGGTGCTTTGTCGGGGATTTTGCCGCCTCCCTCATCCCTCCTCGGCGTGATGCTTGATGATCCGTGCCTCGGCTATGTAGATTGTCTCCTCGCAGATGTTGGTGGCCAGGTCGGCGATGCGTTCCAGATTGCGGCTGACCAGTATCAGCTCCATGGCCCGGCCTATGGTCTCCGGCTTCTCCATCATGTAGGTCAGCAGCACCCGGAATATCTGGTCCTTGATGTCGTCCACCTGGTCGTCCCGCTCGCAGACCTGCTTTGACTTCGAGGGGTCGCTTCGCACGAAGCCGTCCAGGCTGTCCTTGAGCATGGCGACGGCCAGCTGGGCCATGCGGGGAATGTCGATCAGGGGCTTGACGTCCGGCAGGCCGGACAGCTTCAGGGCGCACTGGGCGATGTTGACCCCGTGGTCGCCGATCCGCTCCAGGTCGTTGTTGATCTTGATGGCCCCGATCAGAAAGCGCAGGTCGGCCGCCGCCGGCTGGTGCAGGGCGATCAGGGCCACCGCCTGCTCCTCGATCTCGATCTCCATCCGGTCCACTTCCTTGTCGATGGCCATCACCCCCCGGGCCAGGGCGTCGTCCTTCCTCTTCAGGGCCTCGATGGCCTGGTTGATCAGGGTCTCCACCTTGGCCGCCATCAGCAGGAGTTTCTGCTTCAGATCGGACAGCTCTTTGTCGAAATGCCTCTGTTCCATGTTTCCGTCCCAGTTGTGTGTTTCGGGTTTCGTTGTTGCCGTTTCCCCCCGTCATCATCCTCCGCCCTTACCCGAACCGCCCGCTGATATAGTCCTCGGTCAGTTTCTTCTCGGGGCGAGTGAACAGCTTCCCGGTGGACCCGTACTCCACCATCTCCCCCAGCAGCATGTAGCCCGAGAAATCAGACACCCGGGCCGCCTGCTGCATGTTGTGGGTGACGATGGCGATGGTGTACCTCTCCTTGAGGTCCAGCATCAGCTCCTCGATCTTGCCGGTGGCTATTGGGTCCAGGGCCGAGCAGGGCTCGTCCATCAGGATGACCTCCGGCTCCACCGCCAGCAGGCGCGCAATGCAGAGGCGCTGCTGCTGGTCAAGCGGCAGGGCAAGGGCCGAGCGGTCCAGCCTGTCCTTGGCCTGGTCCCAGAGCCAGGCGCCGCGCAGGCTGCTTTCGGCCGCTTCCCGCAGCCGCCCCCTGTTGTGCGTCCCGGCCACCCGCATGCCGTAGACCACGTTGTCGAAGATCGACAGGGGGAACGGATTGGGCCTCTGAAAGACCATGCCCACCCTCTTGCGCAGCTCGTCAACGTCGGCGCCGGGCCGGTAGACGTCCCGTCCGTCCAGCAACACCCGGCCGCGGACCTTGGCCCCGGCGATCAGGTCGTTCATCCGGTTCAGGCACCGGAGCAGGGTTGACTTGCCGCAGCCCGAGGGCCCGATCAGGGCGGTGATCTTCCGCTCCCTGACGGCCATGGTCACGGACTTCAGCGCCTGGAAGCGCCCGTAGAAAAGGTCCAGCCCCTGGATGTCGACCTTGGCGCTTTCCGTCATCCGAACCTCCCGGTGATGTAGTCTCCGGTGCGTTGGTCGCGGGGGGCCGTGAACAGGGTCTGGGTGGGGCCGTGCTCCACCAGCCTGCCCTGCAGAAAGAAGGCGGTTTCGTCGGCCACCCGGGCGGCCTGCTTGGTGTTGTTGGTCACCAGGACGATGGTGTAATCGGATTTGAGGACGGCCAGCGCCTCCTCGATCTTGGCGGTGGAGATGGGGTCCAACCCCGAGCAGGGCTCGTCCAGCAGGATGACCTCGGGACCCAGTGCCAGGGTCCGGGCCAGGCACAGCCTCTGCTGCTGTCCTCCTGACAGCCGCAGGGCCGAAGTCTGCAGCCGGTCCTTGACCTCCTCCCAGAGGAAGGCGGCCCTCAGGCTTTTTTCCACCAGCTCGTCCAGCCGGCCGCCCCTCACCCCTGATAGCCGCGGGCCGTAGACCACGTTGTCGTGGATGCTCATCGGCAGGGGCACCGGCAGGGCGAAGACCATCCCCACCCTCTTGCGCAGGGCCACCACGTCGAAGTCCGGGGCGTAGATGTCCTGGCCGTCCAGCAGCAGCAGGCCGGCCATTGTGAACCCGGGCTGGAGCTCGTTCATCCGGTTCAACGCCCGGAGGAAGGTGGTCTTGCCCGAACTGGCCGGGCCGATGATCCCCAGTATCCGGTTGGTCGGCAGGTCCATGGTGACGTCGTCCAGAAGCGGCAGGCCCTGGTGGTTGACCGTCAGATCATGGGCCGAAATCTTGGCCTCCATTTCTAGCTCCTCCGAGCGATGAAGCGGTTCATCAGCCAGTAGGCCGTCAGGTTGACCGCCAGCACCGCGATTATCAGGGCGGCGGCCGTGCCGTAGGCGTTCTGGTTGGAGATGCCCTCCCGGGCCAGGATGTAGAAGTGGACCGACATGGTGCGCACCGAGTCGAAAACCGAATGCGGCATGCGCAGCGACGACCCGGCGGTGAAGATGACCGCGGCCGTCTCCCCGATGGAGCGCCCGATGCCCAGCATCACCCCGGTGACGATGCCGGGAAGGGCGTTGGGCAGGATAACCTTTCGCACCGTCTGCCAGCGGGTGGCCCCCAGAGAGAAGCTGACCTCGCGGTAGCTTGCCGGCACCGCCTTGATGGCCTCCTCCGAGGTGCGGATGATGGTGGGCAGCACCATGAAGGCCAGGGTCAGGCCGCCGGAGAGGATGGACCATCCCAGGCGCAGGACGGTGACGAAGAAGATGAAGCCGAACAGGCCGAAGATGATGGAGGGGATGCCGGCCAGGCAGTCGGTGCCGAAGCGGATTACCTTGGTCAAGCCCGATTCCCGTGTGTACTCGGTGAGGTAGACCGCGGTGCCCACCCCCAGCGGGGTGGCGATGGCCAGGGCCAGCACGGGCAGGGCCACTGTTCCGATGAGCGTAGGCAGGATGCCCCCGGCCCGCCCCATGTCTTGGGGGTTGGTGAAAAGGAAGGACAGGCTGAGCACCGGCAGGCCCTTCTCCAGCACGAAGAAGATGATGAAGACCAGCACCGCCACCGTCAGCAGGGTGGCCCCGCCCAGAAGGGCCAAGGCCGCTTTTTGCGTGTAGCGCGGATGGACCCTCATTTCCCCCCGGCCCCCCGCTTGATGGCCGTGCTGGCCAGGTAGTTAAGGATCATGACCGCCACGAAAAGGACCACCCCGGTGGCGAACAGGGCCTGGCGGTGCATTCCGGTGGCGTAGCTCATCTCCAGTGCGATGTTGGCGGTCAAGGTGCGCACCGAGTCCAGGGGCCCCGAGGGCAGCTTGACCGCGTTGCCGGCCACCATGATCACCGCCATGGTCTCTCCCACCGCCCGGCCCATGGCCAGGATGACGCTGGCGGCGATGCCGGAGCGGGCCGCCACCAGGGTCACCATCCTGGTGGTCTGCCAGACGGTGGCCCCCAGGGCCAGCGAGCCCTCGCGGTAGGTCTGGGGCACCGCCAGCAGGGAGTCGATGGAGATGCTGATGACCGTGGGCAATATCATGATGCCCAGGATCACCGCCCCGGCCAGAACCGAGAGCCCGGGCCCGCCCCACTGGGCCCTGATGAGCGGGGCCAGCACCATCACCCCCATGAAGCCGTAGACTACCGACGGGATCCCGGCCAGGAGCTCGATGGTGGGCTTGACGACCCGCATCACCGGCCGCGGGCAGAACTCGGTGAGGAAAATCGCCCCGGCCACCCCCAGCGGCGCCCCGATCAGCATGGCTCCCAGGGTCACCCACAGCGAGGCCACTATCATGGGGAAGATGCCGAACTTTCCCAGGTGCGGCTGCCAGTCTGAGGCCAGGAGGAACTTGCCCGGCCCGTAGCTGAATATGAACGGCAGGCCCTCGGCCATGATGAACAGGGCTATCAGCGCCAGGGCGGTGATGGCCGAGAAGGCGATGGCCAGGAATATCCGCTGGACCCCTTTTTCGCCGATGAGCTTCATTTTTATTCACTGACCGTCATGCTGAGCGTGTCGAAGCATGACGCTGTTTCGTATAGGTGTCACACTTTGACGGGCTCCGTGTGACCTAGAGGCTACCTGGCGGGCAGCAGGCCGTCGCTCTCGATGGACTTCTGTCCCTCGGCCGAGAGCACGTAATCGATGAAGTCCGTTATCTCCTGGGATGGCTCCCCCTTGACCAGCAGGTAGATCGGCCGGATCAGGACGTACTTCCCGGCGGCGATGGCCTCCAGGGTGCAGTCGTGTCCGTCCACCAGCACGGACTTGACCTTCTCGTTAACCAACCCGTGGGACAAGTATCCGACGGCGTTGGCGTCCATGGCCACCGTCTCCCGGATGGTGCCGTTGGAGTCCTGGATCAGCGCGTCCCTGGTCAGGTCGACCTCGCCCAGGATCTCCTCGAAGGAGGAGCGGGTGCCGGATCCGGCCTCGCGCGAGACCACGGTGACGGGGGCGTCGGCCCCGCCCACCTGTTTCCAGTTCCGCAACTTTCCGTTGAAGATGTCCCTGACCTGGAGCATGGTCAGGTTCTGTACTTTGTTGGCCGGATTGACCACCACCACGATGCCGTCGCGGGCCACCACAGTGGCCGTCAGCACCCTGGCCTCCTCCGGCAGGCGCACCAGGTCCACCATGCCCACCTGGGCCGCCCCGGAAAGGGCCGACTGGATGCCGACGGCCGAGCCCCCTCCCTGGACGGTGATGTTGACCCCCGGATGGCTCTCCATGTAGTGCTCGGCCAGTTTTTCGGCGAACGGCATGAAGGCGGTGGACCCGGCCATGGTGAAGGCCGCCTTGCGCTGGCCGCAGCCTGAGGCCAAGACCGCCCAGATCGCCATGGAGGTTAGCAACAACCTCTTCATTTTTTCTTCCTTTTTCTGATTGCCTGTTCTCGATTGACAGATTGCCCTGAGGTTTAGAATTATATCAATATCCTTGCCCTCTATTCAATAGAAAACGCCGACAATTTGTCGGCGTTGGCAGTCGACCGGATTCAGACCCCTAACGACCGTCGGCGTGGTGCTTGATGACCTTGGCCTCGGCGATGTAGATGGTCTCCTCGCAGATGTTGGTGGCCAGGTCGGCCACTCTTTCGAGATTCCTGCTGACCAGTATCAGCTCCATGGCCCGGGTGATTATCTCCGGCTTCTCCATCATGTGGGTCAAAAGCTCCCGGAAGATCTGGTCCTTCAGGGCGTCCACCCGGTCGTCGCGGCGGCACACCCGGCGGGCCTTGTCCGGGTCGTTGGCCACGAAGGAGTCGATGCTGTCCCGGAGCATACCCACCGCCTCCTCCGACATCCTCGGGATGTCGATCAGCGGCTTGACCTCGGGCTGGGAGTTGAGCCGGAGGGCGCTCTGAGCGATGTTGACCCCGTGGTCGCCGATGCGTTCCAGGTCGTTGTTGATCTTGAGCACGCCTACCAGGAACCGCAGGTCCACCGCCGCCGGCTGGTGCCGGGCCATCAGGGATATGGTCTCCTCCTCTATCTCCATCTCCAACCGGTCGGCCTCCTTGTCCAGGGACAGGACCTGTTCGGCCATATCCTGGTTCCTGTTGCGGAGCGCCTCGATGGCCCGGTCCACGATGTCCTCCGCTTTGGCCGCCAGCAGCAGCAGCTTCTCCTTGAGCTCCAGCAGCTCGGTGTCGAAATGTCTCTGTTCCATTCCCCTCTTCATCTCTCACGTTTGCGGCTTACCCGAACCGTCCGGTGATGTATTCCTCGGTCAGCTTGTCGGCCGGCGAGGTGAACATTTTGGTCGTCTTGTCGAACTCAACCAGCTTGCCCAGCATGACGAAGGCCGTCCGGTCGGAGACCCGGGCCGCCTGCTGCATGTTGTGGGTGACGATGACGATGGTGTACTTTTCCTTGAGCCGGAAAATGAGCTCCTCTATCTTGGCGGTGGCCAAGGGGTCCAGGGCCGAGGCCGGCTCGTCCATCAGCACCACCTCCGGCTCCACCGCCAGGGCACGGGCGATGCAGATCCGCTGCTGCTGGCCGCCGGAGAGCTCCATGGCCGAGCGGTGCAGCCGGTCCTTGACCTCCTCCCAGATGGCCGCCTCCTTGAGCGAGCGTTCCACCACCTCCTCTATGCGGGACTTCATCTGCTGGTTCTCCCCCATCCGCACCCCGAAGGCCACGTTCTCGTAAATGGACTTGGGGAAGGGGTTGGGCCGCTGGAAGACCATGCCCACCTTGCGGCGCAGGGCCACCACGTCTATGTTCCGGGCGTAGATGTCCTCGCCGTCCAGGCTGATGGTCCCCTCCACCCGCACCTCGTCTATCAGGTCGTTCATCCGGTTGACGGCGCGCAGCAGGGTCGACTTGCCGCAGCCCGATGGCCCGATGATGGCCGTCACCTGCCGCTCCGGGATCTCCATGGTGATCCCCTCCAGCGCCTTGGTGAGGCCGTAGAAAAGCGAGAAGTTATCGATGGCCAGCCTGGTGCTTTGGTCGCTCATGTTATCTCCCCCTGTGCAGGGCCTTGCGGGTTCGGGACCGGATGACCACGGCCACCATGTTGAGGGCGATGGTCAGGCATAGAAGGACCAGGGTGGCCCCCATGGCTATCGGCGTGGTGGCTTCGATGTCCGGCGATTGGGTGGACATCACGAAGATGTGGTAGCCCAGGGTCATGAACTGGTCGGTGGGCGCCTTGGGCAGGTAGGGCAGGTAGTAGGCGGCCCCGGTGAACATGATGGGCGCCACCTCCCCCGCCCCCCGGGCGATGGTCAGCACCGTGCCGGTGAGTATCCCGGGCAGGGCTTGGGGCAGGACCACGTGCCTCACCGTCTGCCACTTGGTGGCCCCCAGGGCCAGGGCCCCGGCCCGCTCCGCCGGAGGCACCGCCCGCAGCGCCTCCTCTGTGGCCACGATGACCAGCGGCAGGTTCAACAGGGCCAGGGTCAGAGAGGCCCAGAGGATGCAGGGCTGCCCGAAGAGCATCTCCCGGCCCAGCGAGTGGTCCAGGCCCCGGCCCACGAACTGGATGAAGAAGCCCAGCCCGAACAGGCCGAAGACGATTGAGGGCACACCGGCAAGGTTGTTGACGGCGCTCCTCACCATCCGGGTCATCCAGTGGTCCGGCCGGGCGTACTCGTGGAGATGGATCGCGGTCATCACCCCCACCGGCACCACCGCCACCAGCATGATCAGCACCGAGAACACCATGCCGAAGATGGCCGGGAAGATGCCGCCGGCCGTCATCCCCTGGCGCGGCGGTTGGCTGATGAACTCCCAGGAGATGACCTTGTGCCCCCCGGCCACCACCGTGCCCAGGATCACCAGCAGGATGGCCATGATCAGCAGTACGGCCGTGCCGGTCAGCCCGATCTTGAGCCTGTCCAGGCCTATTTTGAGACGACGGTTCTTCACCCTAATCCGCCCCGGCCTCAGCGATCCACTCGGCTATCATCTCCCTCAGCCGGTCGCGGGCCGTCCGGAACCCGGCCAGCTGCTCCTTCCCTGTCCCCGGGGCGCCAGGATCATCC
>DHHE01000095.1:10298-11069 GCA_002403115.1 bacterium UBP2_UBA4780
GCGGGCCGAGTTGCCCACGCAGAGGAATAGTACTTTAATGGGGTTGGGTATTTCGCTCATGGCTTATGCCTTCCATTTTAGGCTCTGCGCCCTCTGCGGTTGATGGGGCTATTTTTTTCTGCCGTACATCCTGGCCATCAGCCCCTGGAACAAATGGTAGGAGGCCAGGTTGATGACATAGGTGAAGGCGAACAGCAGCAGGCCGATGAAGAACAGGGTGTGGTAGTGGGCGCTGCCGAAGACCACCTCACCCAGCTCGGCGGCGATGGTGGCGGTCATGGTCCGGGTGGACTGCAGGATGTCAAAGGAGAACAGCGGTGCATTGCCGGCCGCCATCAGCACCACCATGGTCTCGCCGATGGCCCGGCCCATGCCGAACAACACCGCGGCCGAGACCCCGGGCAGGGCCGCCGGCAGCACCACCTTGACGGCCGTCTGCCAGGGGGTGGCTCCCAGCCCCAGAGCCGCCTCGCGAAAGGACTTCGGCACGGCGCTGATGGCGTCCTCGGCCAGCGAGTAGACGGCCGGGATGACGGCCGCCCCCAGGGCCAGCCCGGCGTTGACCGCGTTCAGCCTGATGTGCCAGCCGAATATCCCCTTGAGGAATGAGGCCAGGAACACCAGGGCGAAGAAGCCCAGCACCACGCTGGGTATCCCTGCCAGAATCTCCACTATGGGCTTGATGCCCTCCTTGAGCCGGCGGGGGGCGAACTCGGCGCTGTAGAGGGCGGCGGCCACCGCCACCGGCACCGCGAACAGCAGGGCGATCAG
>DHHE01000149.1:0-438 GCA_002403115.1 bacterium UBP2_UBA4780
TGTTGCTCTCCACCGGCCGAAGTTTGGGGTGGGCCTCGGAAAAATATCCGTGCTCGTCGGCGGCGATCTTGAGCTTCTGCGACATAGCCTTGGCGTCGCTCTGCGGCGCGATGGCCGTGGCCAGGACCACCAGGTCGGCCGACAGCTCCACCTTTTTGCCCAGCAAGGTATCCTCGCCCCAGACCATCACCTTGTCCCCCTCCTGGAAGACCTTGGAGACCTTGCCCCGCATGTAGACAATCTTCTCCTCCTCCATGGCCTGCTGCACGAACTCCTCGTAGCGCTTGCCCCCGGCCCGGATGTCGATGTAGAAGACGTAGGGCTGGCCCGAGTGCACCTTGTGCTTGTAGAGCTTGGCGTGTTTGGCGGTGTACATGCAGCAGATCTTGGAGCAGTAGGGATAGTGGTGCTCGGGGTCGCGGGAGCCGGCGCACTGGA
>DHHE01000149.1:515-10660 GCA_002403115.1 bacterium UBP2_UBA4780
TCGGCGAAGCTCTCCTTGGGCAGCAGCTCGTAGCCGGTGGCCACCACTATGGCGCCCACCTGCTCCTCGACTATCTCGTCCTGCTGCTCGTAGTCGATGGCGTCGAACGGGCAGACCTTCTTGCAGACCCCGCAGGTGCCCTTTTGGAAGTAGGTGCAGCTGGCCTTGTCCAGCACCGGCTTGTTGGGCACGGCCTGGGGGAACGGGGTGTAGATGGCCTTGCGCTTGGCCATGCCCCGCTCGAAAGCGCTGTCCGCGGACTTGCTGGGGCATTTCTCGGTGCACAGGCCGCAGCCGGTGCACTTGGCGTTGTCAACGCACGAGGCCTTCCGGCGTATCTTGACCTTGAAGTTGCCCACGTATCCGCCGATCTCTTCGATCTCGGAATACGTGCAGAGGGTGATATTGGGATGCTTGCCGGCCTCCACCATCTTGGGCGTCAGGATGCACTGGGAGCAGTCCAGGGTGGGGAAGGTCTCGGACAGCTGGGCCATGTGCCCGCCGATGGACGGCTCGCGCTCAACCAAAATGACCGGATAGCCGCTGTTGGCGATGTCCAGCGCCGCCTGGATCCCGGCCACCCCCCCGCCGATGACCAGCGCCTTCTTGTTGACCTCGACCTTGATGGTCTCAAGTGGCTCGTCTCCGGCCACCTTGCGAACCATGGTCTTGACGATGCGGATGGCCTTGGCCGTGGCCTTGGCTTTGTCGTCGTGCACCCAGGAGCAGTGCTCCCGGATGTTGGCGATCTCCACCTTGTAGGGGTTGAGGCCGGCCCGCTGGGCCGCCTTGCGGAAGGTGGGCTCGTGCAGGGTGGGCGAGCAGGCGGCGACCACCACGCCGGTCAGCCCCTTCTTCTTGATGGCGTCGACCACCAGGTTCTGGCCGGGGTCCGAGCACATGTACTTGTAGTCCTCGGCGTGGACCACCCCCGGATAACTGGACAGGGCCTGGGCCACCTTCTTGACGTCCACCGTGCCGGCGATGTTCAGCCCGCAGTGGCAGACGAATACGCCTATTTTTTCCATATTGCTTCCCATGGCTTATTGCACTCTGTCATGCCTGCACGTTCGTTTCACTCAGTGTAAACTCCGGCAGGCATCCAGGGAAAACCGCATGGATTCCCGTTTTCACGGGAATGACAATGGTCATTTAGTTTAGCGGATGGTTCCAACGTAGGATGTCGTCAGCTGGTATTTCTTGACGTCCGGGTTGACGTAGTCCGGCAGCAGCACCGGCGACACCCGGTCCCGGCCCAGCCCGGCCTTCTCCAGCTCCTGGTGGTACTTTTTCACGTGCTCCAGATTGAGCTTCCCCTCCCTGGCCCCGGCCTTGGCGAACCCGGCCGCGGCCTCGCCGGCCCGCCGCCCGAAGACGCAGACGTCCAGCAGCGAATTCCCCATCAGACGGTTCTCGCCGTGGATGCCGCCGGCCACCTCGCCGGCCGCGTAGAAGCCGGGAAGGCTGGTCTCTCCCTTGGCCCCGATCTTCAGCCCGCCGTTCTGGTAGTGGAGGGTGGGGTAGGTCAGCATCGGCTCCTTGGAGATGTCGATCCCGTGCCGCAGATAGAGCTTCCACTTGCCCACGAACTCCCTCTGCACCGTGCCCGGCCCCTTGAGGTCGTCGATCATCGGCGAGTCCAGCCAGACCCCCACCTTGCCCGACGGCGTGGCGATGCCCTTCTTGCGCTCCTCGCACTCCCGGATGAAGGCCGCCGCCTCGACGTCGCGCGGCTCCCGTTCGAAGACGAACTGCTCGGCGTCGATGTTCAGGATGTTGGCCCCCATGCCCCGGAATTTTTCCGTGAGCAGCAGGCCCTCGATCTGGTCCGGGAAGGAGACCCCGGTGGGGTGGAACTGGACCGTGTGCAGGAAGCACAGCTCGACCCCGGCCCTATATCCCATCACCAGCCCGTCGCCCGTGGCCCCGTAGTGGTTGGTGGTCATGAAGTCCTGGATGTGGAGCCGGCCCGAGCCGCCGGTGGCCATGATCACCGCCTTGGCGCGGACGGTGAAGTACTCCTCGGTCTCGTGGTTGTAGGCCACCACCCCGGCGCATTGCCCCTTGTCGTTCAAAACGAGCTCCACCGCCGAGGTGAAGTCGATGGCCCTGATGTCCTCGGGGTAATTGAGGGCCTCGTCGCGCAGGGTGCGCATGATCTCGGCCCCGGTGATGTCGGCCGCGTAGTGCATCCGCTTGCGCGAGGTGCCGCCGCCATGGATGGTCAAAAGCCTGCCGTCCGCCTCCTTGGTGAACATGCAGCCCAGGGACTCCAGCCAGGCCAGGGTCTCGGGCGCGTCGGCCACCAGGGCCTCGGCCAGCTCGGGAACGTTCTTGAAATGCCCGCCGCCCAGCACGTCCAGATAGTGGTAGTAGGGCGAGTCCTTGTGCGGCTTGGAGGCCGACTGGATGCCGCCCTCGGCCATCATGGTGTTGGCGTCGCCCATACGGAGCTTGGTGAGCACCAATACCTTGGCCCCTTGCTCCCGGGCCATGATGGCCGCGGCCGCCCCGGCCCCGCCCCCGCCGACCACCAGGACGTCGGTGGAGAACCTTGGCGTCAGGTCCACCTTGTCCGGGTCCACCCGGCTTTTGGCCTCCAGCGTGTCCACGATCTCCGGCGAGATGGCGTAGCCCTTGTTGACCCCGACCCCGATGGGCCGCTTGGAGGTCTTCTTGCAGTCCGGGTGGAAGGCGTCCAGCACCGCCTGGCGCTCCTCCAGGCTCATGGCCGGCATTTCCTTGCCCTCCTTCTTGCGGCGGACCCGCTCCGGCCGGGTGGCCTCGACCTTCTTGATAAGCTGCTTTAGCTCTGGAGTATACGGCATGGCTATTCCCTCACAGGTAGTCGTTCGACTTCGGAGCCCATTCATCGGGGGCATTATCCGGTTCTGCCTCTCTGGCTTTATACAGCTCCTTGAGGGAAGTCAGATCGGCCGATTTGAGCTTGGCCAGGCCTTCTTTGAATTTCCCCGTCTTGACCTGCTTGACCTGCTTGGCCAGGTGCTCGGCCCGCGGGACCACCTGGGAGCCGTAGAGCCGCCGGGCCAGGATGGCCACGTTGGCGTGGGAGATCTCGGCCGGGCAGCGCGAGGTGCACAGCCCGCACATGACGCAGTCGAATGACAGCTCCGCCGCCTGCCTGACGTCGCCCCGCATGGCGGCGTTGATGTAGTCCATCACCTCTATCGACATGGGGCAGGACTTGGTGCAGGTGTTGCAGGAGACGCACTTGAAGACCTCGGGGTAGAGGGCCTTGAAGGTGTCGACGTTGGCCCCCAGATTCTCCACGTCGTGCACCCCCCGCTTGTTGGGGTAGAACGGCAGCACCGCCAGGTACATGTCGGGCTGGACCATGGCCTGGCAGGCCAGGCCCACCTCGATCTTGTAGCTGTTGGGCAGGCGGTAGGCGATACCGCAGGCCCCGCAGATGCCGCCCCGGCAGCCGCAGCCCCGGGTCAGCTGGTAGCCGGCGTACTCCATGGCCTTCATCACGGTCAGGACGTCCGGCACCATGTACTGCTTGCCCATGATGTGGATGGGGATCAGGTTGACCTTGGGTTCCATATATCTTCTCCTGATAAAAAATTCGAACAGGGAATGAGTTTGGAGTATCTCTATTGTATTTTTAATCCTATTCTATCCCAGCGAATGTTTGACCCCTCGGGATCAACCGACCAATATATGAGAAAAGGACGCCCACGTATCATATTCCTTGGCAACGGACCCCAAAAGCGAGAATCGAAAGAATCGTCCCGGTTGTCGCCCATCATGAACAGGTGGCCCTTGGGCACCACCACCGGCCCGAAGTTGTCCCGGAAAGGGCTGTGGGCCATCTGGCCGGCCTGCCAGGCCTTTTGGAACTGGGCCATGTCAATCAGCCGGTAGTCAATCTCCATGGCGTGCGGATCGGTGTGGCGGACGTAGGGCTCGGTCCGTTCCACTCCGTTTATGAAAAGCTTCTTGCCCCTGACGGCCACGGTGTCACCGGCTTTGGCCACGCAGCGCTTGGCCAGGGTCCTCCCGTCGTAGGGGCTCTTGAAGACCATGATCTGCCCGGGCCTGGGCTCGGAGAGCGGCAGGACGTAGGCGTCGCTGAACGGGATGTGGATCCCGTAGGTGAACTTGTCGGCCATCAGCCATTCTCCGGGCAAGATGGTGCGTTCCATGGCGCCGGTGGGCACCTTGTAGGCCGCCAGCAGGAACGGATTAATAAATAATTTAACTAATATCACAGACAGGATCACACCACCAACGTATATTGCGATAGATGGAATGATTTTTAGTGCCAAGGCCCTTTTTATTAGTACTACACCAATTATCCAACCAGCAACACCTATTATCAATTGAAGAATAACTGAAAGGACCGCGCCAATAATAACATTTGTAAAACTAAAACATGAAGAAACTAAACCAAAAGCAGCTGGCACTAATATAACGACAAAAATAACGCCCCAAGATGGCCGAGGTCTTTTAAAAACAACCGCAGCCAATCTCAGATAAAAAGCATATAAAACGAACGAAACCACCGAGAGGAGCAACAGCAAAGCTATCATGTAAAACATGGTGCCTCCATTATGTTTTTTTATTCAGTATGGGCTTGTATAAAATACAAGTAAATTAAGGATGACTTTACGCACTACACATCACGTCCACAAAATCGACAAACTTTCGCTTCGTTTTTTATAATCTCCGCACAAAATGGACATTTTTTCATGTTACCATCTTTTAATATTTCCTGCTCTTTCTGCTTTAAATCCTGTTTTTTTAAAAGCCCGATAATAAATCCAATAATGGGGCTAAACAAAATACTCCACCAAAACCCAGAACTAAATTTCAACCCTTTATTTTTCCAAAACCAACCGACTAATATGGAAAATACAATCCAGCCAATAAACATTTCCATGCTTATATCCTTTTAATAAAGGCAATTCATGTAGACGTGGCAATTACCTATGTTTGTCTTTTGATCGTTGGCTTAAGTACATTATATACTCACAAGCTCTCATGGCTGAAACATTGTAACCAATCTTTTTATTAATTGATTTATGAACACTTGAAAAACCTTTTTGCTTAATTAATTGGTTTAGCTTTTTATGATAATCCAAGTAATGTCGAATTGACTGAAATTTACATTGTGGGGCTTTCCCCTTTTTCTGAATGTATTTATACACATTACTATCCCATATAGCAAAAATATCAGGATTGATAAAATGAAGTAATTTAGAAACTCCAACTAATGAGTTATTTATGCTGTCTCTTAAGATTTCTAATTCGTTTTCTTGGGGGAATATACCCCTTTTTGCTCGGTTGAGAATATTAACAATTTTATTAATGTTACTAATATCAAATTTACTCAACATACGTGGCATCCATCCATAAGCGAAATAAATACCAATCGTAATGTCATGTTTTGTCAATTTTGTACGCCTCATAAAAAATATGAGAAATTCATAGTACGAATAATCAATAGATTTAGGTGTTTTATCTATTTTCTTTTCATCTTGTATGAATTTTTTAATAGAAATATTATTCATCGTTATCCTTAAAACATCATAGTAATTGTATTTCGATATTCGTATATTGTCTTCACATCAGGTTTTTTGCCTTCAGCAGCGGCCTGGGGTCCACGTAATGCAGGTCGAACATGCACACCTCCGGCCCCAGCCCGAAAGCCAGCGCCATCAGCTGGGTGAAGTAGAGTATCGGCAGGCCGGGCGCCCGGCCGGTCTTGGCGGCGATGTCCTTTTGCCTGGCGTCCAGGTTGAAGAAGCACAGCGGGCAGCTGGTGACGATGGCCTCGGCCCCCTTCTTTTTGGCGGATTCGATAATCCTTCCCGCCTTGTCGGCCACGACGTCTTTATCCATGACCGTGTGGTAGGAGCCGCAGCACTCGGTCAGATATGGGTCGTAGACCGCTTCGGCCCCCAGGGCCTTCACCAGGTCGTCCATCACCGTGGGCTGCTCCACGTCGTCCAGGGCCGCCTCCTTGGGCCGGGTGAGCAAACAGCCGTAGTAGCAGTCGAGCTTGAGGCCGTTGAGGGGCTTCACGACTTTCGCCCTGATGGATTCGAACCCTATGTCTTTTTTCAGCATCTCCAGAACATGGACGATCTCGACCTTCCCCTTGTAGGCCGGGTCCGGCTCCATGTAGAAGTTTATCTTCTCCAGCTTGTCCGGGTCCTTGCGCACCAGGTGGTTGGCCATCTTGATGGTGTGGTAGCACATGCTGCACAGGGTGGTCAGCCGGTCGTGGCCGGCCTCCTGGGCCCGCACCAGCAGCCGGATGGGCGCCACGTGGTTTATCAGGTTGTCCGAGGCCAGCGAGTAGACGGTGCCGCAGCAGTTCCACTTGGGCATCTCGTCCAGCTCCCAGCCCAGCGCCTTCATGGACTCCCGGGCCGAGAGGTCGAAGTTCTTGGCGGTGTTTGACAGGGTGCACCCGGGATAATAGGCTATTTTATTCATCTGTGTTCCTCTCGTCTCATCTCGGCTCAGCAAAGGGGCGCCCCGAGCGTGTCCCTCGAGCGGACCTGTGGTGAGCGGTGCCGAACCAGTCGAGAGGGAGTCGAGGGGCGCAGCCCGGATAGTAGGCGATCTTGTTCATCTCGTTCCTCGATGTCGGTTGTCGAGCGGTTGTGTCGAGCACATTCGCTATTCTCAGTGTAAACTTCGTCGAGATAGCCGAGACAACCGTACATCCGTTCCCCTCGACGTCTCGACCAAGCTCGCCGAGATCCCCGCTCGGGGAACGGAAACCCGCGCTTCAGTAGCTCCTGAGCTTCTTCAGGAACTTCCTGATCCTGGCCGCCGTTTTACGGGCCACGGTCCCGGCGTGCCTGTCCATTTCCCTGGAGGACATCTCGCTTACACCCACCAGCTCGCGATCGAACTTGTACTGCCGGTCGGCCACCAGCGAATCGGTTTGTACTCCCTTGACGGCCGCCTGCAGCATCCGGGTGGCGCACTGGATGGAACAGCCGTCGATGACGAAGGTCCGGGGCGCGTAGCGAAGGAGTTTCCTGGGCCCGCCCTCGTAGCTGAACGAGGCCCCCAGGCACACCCGGACGGCCTCCTGGGGGAACGTCCGGTCGCAGAGCAACACCGCCGCCCGCCGGGCCACCTCGCCCCGCAGGCCCGCCCCCTCGCAGCTGACCACCGCCGCCGGCCGCCCCACGAACCGCAGGTAATGCTGGTCGCACTTGCGGCAGACTTCGCCCGGCTTTTCCAGCCTGATGGTCTCGCGGTCGGGCGCTGCGGCTCTTTTTTGGTTTTTTCGGAAACCTGACTTCTTCAACGATCCGAGGTTGGCGTTCATGTCTTTTCGCGTGTCCTTCGGCAATGCTCAGGGCAGGTTTCGCGGGGAGGAGGAATCGTTTATCCCGACAGCTTGCGCAGGCAGCTGATGATGGCGATGGGCGGCACTTCGCGCAGGGTCTCCTCCGGGATCTTGTTTCCGTCGGCGTAGTCCCGCCTCTTGCGCAGCAGCAGCTGGCGCAGGGCCTCCATCACCCTGGCCAGGTCTATGCCCTTGGGGCAGCGCACCCCGCAGGTGTAGCAGGAGAAGCAGGCCCAGATGGATTTCGACTCCTTCACCTTTTCCACCTCGCCCATCTGCAGCAGCTTCCACACCTGGTTGGGCGAGATGTCCATGCGGTCGTGCATGGGGCAGCCGGCGGCGCAGGACCCGCACTGCATGCAGCGAAACACCTTCTCGCCCGAGATCTCCTCCACCTTGGCCAGCAGGCCGCCGTGGATTCTTTCGTTTGCGGGCTTGAGGATTCCTCCTTCATCGACGGGCCTATAGCCCAATGGAAACCCCTGCATGACAAGTCCCCTTGAAAGTTGGTTTTTTAGTATATCACAATTTGAGGAAAAGTCAACCGGTAATTCATCGTGAACCTTCGGTTATCCTGACGCCCGGCTGAACCACCGCGGCTTGGCCGCCACGTTCCCGCAAATATGTTCCCCTGGCAGGTTCTAAACGGTGGGAGGCAAGCTGTTTTGACAATTGATTGACAACCGATTAAATGTTTCTATTGTCAACCACATGCTTTATCATGGCCGCCACCGCCTTGTTTGCATTCTCCGTCGTGACCGCCGATCCCGGATATCGCGACCCGAAGACCCTGAAGACCTCGTCGGCGAAACCCTGTCCCACCGATCTGACGTCCTTGAAATCGAGGACGATCTCCCGGTATTTGTCCAGCCCCGTCATCAAACGCTTGGCTTCGGAACGTGACACGTATTCGCTGCCGAACAGTTTGACGTTGACCGACGTTCTCTGGAACTTATAGCCGTAGTCCTCGGGGGCGTAGCGGGCGAAGACCCTCGAGATCTTTCGGGGGGAATGGGTCGATATCTCGAACAGCACCTCCGTCCCGCTAAGGAACTTCCTTTTCTCCAGGAAGACGTCCTTGACTATGTTGTCCGCGATTAAGCACAGGCTATGGGATCGGAACGCGGCCCGGTCGGCCGCTTTGGAGGTGAAAAATATGCCCTCGCCCGAATGGCGCTGCGGCATGGTGGTCGTCTTTCCTTTGAGCAATTCGCCTACCGCCTGGGTTTCGCTATCCAGTCCGAACTTGTCGACTATCGACCGGAAAAGTCCGATCCCCCGATCGCGAACGACAAAGCGGAATTTGGCTTGATCGACCTCGGCTGCAAAATGGCACTCCCCTGAACCGGAATGGTCTATGGCATTGTTGACCATTTCGCTGGTGGCGTAACTGATTATCTCGTATACGTTCCTGGCCACTCTTCCCCGCAGCCCCAGGGCAAGGTCGGAATCCTGAAAAACCATGTCCTCGCGAAGGCCCTTCAGCGGGTATCTCCGGCTGAATGCGGCCTTGTCCGTTTTTTTCCCGGCCAATCGGTAGCTGGCCCCCCTGGTCTCCCCGCTTTTAAGTACCCGGCTCTGCAACATCAAGGCCTGCATCGCCTTGTTGGCCGCCTGCCGGCTGATCCCCAAGTGCGCGGCGATCTGGCGGCCGTTGGCCGGCCCTCTTTTTAGGAGAAAAGCGACTATATTTTCCCGTGTTGCCATGGCACCATTATCGCAGATCGTCAACCTATTGTCAACCTAAATAATATATTTATTGTCAACCTTCGGCCTTGGCCCAAGCCCTGCCCAGAACCTTTCCTAACCCCGTTGCCGCCCTTTTTATCCCCCGGTCGTCCACGTCCAGGTGGGTGACCGCCCGAAGCTTGGTGCGGCCGAACGGTATCACCAGAACGCCCCTGTCGGCCAGCTTCTTCGCCGCCTGCTCGGGCCTCAGGCCGCTGCGGGCGATGTCGAAGACCACGATGTTGGTCTGCACCGAGACAAGATCGACTCCGATCCCTGGTATCTTGGAGATAGACTCGGCCAGGCACTTGGCCCTCCGGTGGTCGTCCGCCAGGCGCCTGATGTTATGTTTGAGGGCGTAGAGCCCGGCCCCGGCCAAAAAACCGGCCTGCCGCATGCCGCCGCCCAGCATCTTGCGCACTCTTCTGGCCCTTTCGACGAAGGCCTTGTCCCCGGCCAGCACCGAGCCGGCCGGACAGCCCAGCCCCTTGGACAGGCAGACCATCAGGGCGTCGAAGTGTTTACTATAATCATATAGAGACACTCCGCTGGCCTGCGAAGCGTTCCACAGCCTGGCCCCGTCCAGATAGAGTCTGACCCGCCTCCGGCGGCAGAGCTTCGAGATCCTTTCGATCTCGTCCAGCGGGTAGACCACCCCGCCCGCCCGGTTATGCGTGTTCTCCAGGCACAGCAGGGCCGTCCTCGGCTGGTGGATGTCCCTGTGTCGTATGGCTTCTTCTATCTGGTCGGACGACATCACCCCGCGCTTTCCGTCCAGGGCGCAGAACTGGACGCCGGAAATGACCGCCGAGGCCGCCACCTCGTAGCGGAAGATGTGGGACTCCCGGTCCAAGATGACCTCGTCCGAGGGCCGGGTCAGGCAGTTGACGGCGATCTGGTTGGCCATGGTGCCCGAGGGCAGGAAAAGCCCGGCCTCCTTGCCCAGCAGTCTGGCGACTTCCGCCTGAAGCTTGTTGACCGTCGGGTCGTCGCCGAAAACGTCGTCGCCCACCGGGGCGGCCGTCATGGCCCGGAGCATCCCCGGCGTCGGCCGGGTGACGGTGTCGGAGCGGAGGTC
>DHHE01000072.1:0-2885 GCA_002403115.1 bacterium UBP2_UBA4780
GCCAGAGCCCCCGGGCCGACAAGCCCTTCATCGCCGTCAACCTGGCGGCCGTGCCCCTGCAGCTCATGGAGAGCGAGCTGTTCGGCCACGAGAAGGGGGCCTTCACCGGGGCCGCCGCCCGGCGCAAGGGGCGCTTCGAGCTGGCCCACCAGGGTACCATCTTTCTGGACGAGGTGGGCGACCTGCCCCCGCCGGTCCAGGCCAAGATACTGCGGGTGCTGCAGGAGCGGGAGTTCGAGCGCCTGGGCGGAACCGAGACCATCCGGGTGGACGTCCGCATCGTGGCCGCCACCAACCAGGATCTCCAAAAATTGGTCAGGGAGGGGAATTTCCGCGAGGACCTCTACTACCGGCTGAACGTCTTCCAGATCTTCCTGCCGCCGCTGCGCCAGCGGCCCGGGGACATACCAATCCTGGCCGACCATTTTCTCGAGCGCTACCGCCGCGAGACCAAGAAAGTCGTCTCCGGATTCTCGCCCCAGGCCCTCAAGGCCCTGGAGGAGTACTCCTGGCCGGGCAACATCCGGGAGCTGCAGAACGTGGTGGAGCGGGCGGTGGTGCTGGCCTCGTCTTCGACCGTGGAGTTGGAGCACCTGCCGGCCCTGAACGCCGTCCAGCTGGACGGCCAGCCCCTGTCCCCCATCCACAGCTGGGAGGAGGCCCAGCGCCGCTTCCGCCGCGACTACTTGATCCGGGCCCTGGAGGCCAACAGCTGGAACCAGCGGCGCACCGCGGCCGCCCTGCAGATGCAGCCAACCTACCTCTCCCGGCTGTTGAGGGAGCTGGGGGTGGAGCGGAAGGCTACATAAATCAGAAGGCAGAGGGCAGAAATCAGAAAGCCGACAGATGGAAGCTGCCGGCTTTACTTGTTTCCGATCTGCGGCGCTTCGGCCTTCACTTTAGGAAGAGCAGGGCCACGCCCCCCACCGCCACCACCGCTCCCAGGACCTCGACCGCCGTCACCTTCTGCCTGAACAAAAGCACCGACGGCGGTATTATCAGCACCGGGACGATGGCCATGATGGTGGCTGCCACCCCGGTGTTGGTATGCTGGATGGCCACCAGCGAGAACGAGACCCCCAGGAACGGCCCGAAGGCGGAGCCCAGGGCCACCTTGCCCATGAGCCTCCGGTCGCGAAAAAGGCCCGGCAGTCGGTGCCATCCGCCCAGGGCGGTGAACAGCAGGCCGAATCCGGCGGCGCCAGCCAGCACCCTGATCTGGGTGGACGCCAGGGCGCTGTATTCGCCCATGCCGTGCTTGGCCAGGATCAGGCCGCCGGCCTGGCCGGCCGCCCCGCCCAGGGCCAGCAGCACCCCGGCCACCGGATGGTTGAACTTCAGGCCCCCCCCGCCATCCCCCCTTTTCAGGACGACCATGGCGATGCCGGCCAGGGTCAGCCCCATGCCCGTGAAGTCGGTCCCGGACAGCCTCTCGCCCAGGAACATCCATCCCAGCAGGGCGGCCATGGGCGGGGCCAGGGCCATGACCAGCATGGCCACCCTGGCGCTTATCCTGGTGTAGGACTTGAACAGGAAATAGTCCCCGAAGACGAAACCGACTATCCCGGAGAGCGACAGCCACAGCCAGGCGTGCCCGGTGGCGTCCAGGGGGAGGACCTGTCCCCGGAGGATGAGGTTGAAGGCGGCCAGGAAAGCAAAGCCGGCAACCAGCTTGAACAGGTTGACCGCCACCGGGCCGACCTTGCGGGTGGCCGACTCGAAGGCCAGGGCGGTCACCGTCCAGCAGACGGCCGTTGTCAGGGCGGCTATTTCGCCGAGGTGCGCGGTCATGGGCGTAGCGGATCAGTCGTTGCGTCTGCGTGAGAACGGCCGGCGGTCATGACCGCCGGCCTCGCTAGAATTCATCCTTGCGGCCCAGGGGCCGTTATTTCTGGCAGACGACCAGCATTTCGAAATCCTCGGTCGTCAGTTCGTCGCTTCTCGAAAACGCCCCCAGCTTCGCTCCGAATATCCCTATCTCCCGGTATCCCAGCGTCTTCAGGAGCCACGTTATCTCGCTGGGGACGTAGTAGCGCTCGTTGCACCTGAGCTCTTTCTTGTTCCCCGAATCGTCCTCGATGACAGTTACGTTATGGTCCCGAAACATCATAAGATCAAAGGTGTTGCTTCTGTAGGTGGCGCCGCCTTTTTCACCGGTTCCGGCGCAGAATTCCTCCACCGAATGGTAAAGGGGGAAAAGCCCGTTCAATGTGGTGAATATCAGCTTCCCGTTTTCCTTCAGGGCTTCGGTCGCATTCCTGAGGATCTCAAAATTCATCTCGTCAGTTTCCATCAACGGGAACCCGCCTTCACAGAGCATGATGGCCAGGTCGAATTCGCCGTTGAAGGGGAGGTCCCTCGCGTCATGCCTTTCGAAAACGACCCGCAAGCCCTGTTCCCCGGCCTTCTCTTTCGCCCTTTTCAGCTGAGACTCGGACAGGTCGATCCCGGTTACTCGATAGCCCCTTTTGGCCAGCTCGATGGAATGACGTCCGGTGCCGCAGCCGATGTCGATGATCTTTGAGGATTTGTCGCCGGCGATTTCCTTCTCGATGAAATCGCACTCGCCCGCCGTTCCCTGCACGAAACGCTCCTTGTCGTACTTGTGGGCGTAGTTTTCAAACAGCGACTCATACCATTGTTTCATCATCGACCCCGTTAACTCGCACCATTATCCCCAGGGTTTTCACGCATGATCAGCCTAAGCGAATATGTCACTTCCTATCATCGAATTTTTTCATAAACAAACCACACTTGCTTCTTCACTCCTGGCGAGCCAGACGAAGCTCCGGCATGCAGGGAGCGCAGTCTGGCGGAGAGTCAGGGATTCTCCGCCTCAGGCGGATCCGCCGTCGAATGCCCCCACGCATGCCTGCCGGCGGAGA
>DHHE01000072.1:3026-3201 GCA_002403115.1 bacterium UBP2_UBA4780
AAGCGTGGCGGAGAGTCAGGGATTCGAACCCCGGATCCCGCTCGTCACGGGATACACGATTTCGAGTCGTGCGCCTTCGACCAGCTCGGCCAACTCTCCGCCTATTCTTTTTGCCGCCGATTCACGCGGATCCCCGCGGATCCCCTTTCCTTTTTTCCCTGAAGAAATTCCTAAG
>DHHE01000072.1:3382-23704 GCA_002403115.1 bacterium UBP2_UBA4780
TGCCCTCCACCTGATTCCGGCCGCGTCCTACCACCTTGCCGTCGTGGACCACCACCGCGCCCACCGGCACCTCGCCCTCCCGGGACGCCCGGGCGGCCAGCCCCAGGGCCATTCCCATGAAACGCAGGTCGTCATCAAAAGAACATGGTTTAGATAGCAATATTCCGAATCCTCCGGCAAGCCGGCCATTTTAGAATTTCGGATTTGGTTATTTGGAAATTACTCGACTTTGGCCCTTAGCCAAAGTCGAGTAAAGTGGTGCGCCCGCCCCGATTCGAACGGGGAACCTACGGATTCGTAGTCCGTTGCTCTATCCAATTGGGCTACGGGCGCCTCTTTGGCGAAGTTGCGAAGATACGAAGGTGCGACGCGATCATGACTAAATCCTCCTTCGCAATTTCTCAACTTCTTAACTTCCGACAGGAGCAATTATACAGTTAAACACGTAGATTAGTCAAGAGAGTGTGAAGACCGGCCGGCTAGTAAATCCGTTCCACCGCGCCCTCGGGCACCCATCCCCCGATGCCGCCCGGCAGCTGCACCAGCAGGTAACCGCCCCGGGCCTCGCGTATCCTGACCTCGGTCCCGTCGTGCAGCAGCAGGATCTCCTTGAACTCCTCCCCCGGTCCCGAAAGGGCGCTGACCTCCCTGGCCGCCACCGCCCCGGGGTTTGAGCGGCGCTCGGCCTGCCACGTCTGGGACACTGCCAGGAAATAAGTGAAGGCCAGCATGGCCGGTATGGAGGCCAAAATAATCCAGCGCCTTTCCAGGGCCAGTCTCAGCGACACCAGGGCCGCCGCCAACAGGAAGCAAAGCCCGGCGTAAAGCGAGGCCTCGCGCCCGGAGAAGCGGGTGAAGGCCCGCGCCAGGAATGCCTCCAGCGGCCCGGCCTGGGTCGGCAGCTTGTCAATCCGGTAGCTGCGGATGAACTCCAGGTTGGAGGCGATGTCCCAGTCCCTGGGCGCCATGGCCCGCGCCCTGCGGTACTGGACCACCGCCATGCCCAGCCGGCCGTCCTTGAAATAGGCGTTGCCCAGGTTGTAGCGGAGGTGCGGATGATCGGCCTGTTCCAGCGCCTGCCGGTAGGCGGAGATGGCCTCCCCGTATTTACCGGCGGAATAGTGGGCGTTGCCGGCGTTGTAGGACCCGGCCGGAGCCGCCGCCAGGGCCAGAAGCAGCATGACGTTCATCATAGCCTTCCCAGCCCCTCCCTGGCCCGGGCGAAAAGCCCTTCGGATTCTTGCCCCTCACCGCCCGGCGAGAACCTGGCCGTCTCGCAGTCCTCGATGAGCTTGACCAGCCCTTCGGCCGTCTCGCCGGGCACGCCGCGCTCTCTGAGCGTCCTGCCCAGCTGTTCCAGGGTGACGGCCCCGGTGTCGATGTTGAACCTGTCCCCGAGGTAGCCCAGGACGGCCTGATGCAGGGCGGCATGGAACTCCCCGGCCTCCCTCCGCTTGAGATGGCGCTCGGCCAGGGCCAGCCTCTTTTTGACCAGCTGGCCCGAGCGCGCCCGGCGGGCGTAGCCCCGGTCCGACTCCAGCCGCCTCCGGTGGCCCCGATAGGCCAGCGCCCCCCCGATCATGGCCAGCGATCCGCCGTACATGGCCAGCAGGACCCAAGGGCCGGCCGGGGACGGAGTCCTTACGTCCGTCAGGTCCGGTTTGATGTGGGCGATGTCGGTTCCGAGCACTTTGAGGCCCGAGGCCTCCACCAGCGGCGCCGCCCGCCCGCAGCCCGAGGCGGTGCACTCGAAGGGCCCGGCTTCGGCCGTGTAATAGGACTTGGTCCTGGGGTTGAAAAAGCCCATTCTGAAAGCCGGTATCCTGTAGCCGCCATCGGCCTGGGCCAGCACCGGGAAGCTGAAGGTCTTGGTGCCGCGCACCGTGCCTCCGGAGATCTGCACGCTCTCCTTGACCTCGGGATCGAGTATCCTGAGCCCGGGCACCGGACCCATGGCCGGTTTTTCGATCAGGCGGACGTTGCCGGTTCCGGAAACCTTGACGGTCAGGGTTATGGGCTGGCTGCCAGTGATCATGGCGCTGTCGAGCGCGGCGCTCATGGCGAACTGGCCCACCCCGCCGCAGAATTCTTCGGGCTTCCCCTCCTCGGGCAGTGGCAGGGCGGTTATGGTGAACGGCTTCGAGCTTATCTTGACGGCCCGCTCGCTGCCGAAGAAATCGAAGAAGTCGCGCGGCGGCTGGGAGACGCCGATGTTCAGTGTGATCTTGCCTATCCGATGCTCCCCGGCCGACACCGGGAACAGGGCCACCCGCTTCAGCGTCATGGCGTTGAACTTCTTCCCCTCCACCGTCCTCTGCTGGAAATCTATCTTGGAGGCGTCGAACAGCTTCTCCGACCAGAAGCCGCCGTACTCCGGGGCCTCGGCCAGTTCCATCCCGCTGATCCGCATCCGGCTGTAGAGCGTGTACTCGACCGTCACCTGCTCTCCCGCGTAGGCTGCCTTTCGGTCGGCCGTCGCCGAGATGAACAGGTTCCCCTCCAGCTGGGCGCCGGCCGGGGCCGGTTGGCCGCGCTCGCCCGCTTCGGGCTGGGCCGATTTGACCACCTCTATTTGGATGGGCTGGCTCTGGTACTCCTGGCCCTGGTATGAAAGCCGGCAGGGTCCGATGGCCAGATTTCCCATCCTCTTGGCCGAGAGCACGTGGACGAAATTGACCGAGGACCGCTTTTTGACCTGGCCGTTTATGATCTGGACGCTGGTGGACGAGGACTGCGACTGGCTAATCAGGTTGAAGTCGGGCAGCGGCGGCAGCTCCGGCCGCGGCACCCCGGCCATGTCCTCGCCCTCCACCGTCACCGTCAGCGCGAACTCCTGGCCCAGCCCCACCGCGCTCCGGTCCACCGAGGCCCGCATGATCAGCCCGGCGCCAAAAACTCCCTGGGACAGGGCCAGCAATGCTATAATCTTATTGCATAATAATCGCGTCATGACGATGTGGGCTGTTTAAACTCCATTTGCTTTCTCAGGCATTCGTCTTCGTTTTGCCTTTCGGATTTTGGTTCACCAGTCCTTTTCCACCTTCGCCTGCTTCCCCTGCCGCTGCTGCCGCTTCCGCTGGTCCTCCTTCTCCCGGGCCTGCAGGGCCTGCAGCACCCGCTCCGCCTCCTCCCGGCTCATCTGCCCGCCCTGGGGCTGTGGTTTTGGCTGCTGTTGTGGCTGCTGGTTTTGCTTCTGTCCCTGCTGGGTGGAGTCGTCCTGGCTCTGCGGCTTGTCTTTCATCCTGAGCGCCAGTTCCAGGTTTTGCTTGGTCTGCAGGTCGCTGGGGTTCAAAAGAAGCGCCATGGTGTAGGCCTGGATGGCCTGGTCCAGGCCGCCCTGGCGGTAGGCGCAGTTGCCGATGTTGTACATGGTCCTGGCCTGGAACTTCCGGTCCTTGGAAAGCATGGCCAGCTGGAACTCGGAGGCGGCCTCCTGGTGCCGGCCCTGCTTGTGCAGCGCCCGCCCGATGTTGTAGTGGATCTTCGGGTTGTCCGGCTCCAGCACCAGGGCCTCCTGGTAGCGGTCGTGTGCCTCCTGGAAGTTGCCCTTCTTCATCTGCGCGTTCCCGGCCCGCATATTGGAGCTCACGCCCGCCCATGCGTTCCCTGCCATAAGGAAACAACTGAGGACCGTCAAGCCTGCAATTCTGGGGCCCCTGCCTCGCAACAAAAAACGGGGAACTCGGAACTCCGTGAACCACGCCCCCCTGCGGTCGCTGACGAGCATCGAGAGGAAAAGCAGGATGAACGACGCCAGCAGGAACCCCTGGTACCTCTCCTCGCGCTCCACGAACTCGCCCCCCTCCAGCTCCTTCTTGCGCAGGCGGTCCAGCTCGGCCGACAGGTTGTCCAGGCTCAGGCCCTCGGACCGGTAGTAGCGGCCGCCTGTCTCCCTGGCCATCACCAGCAGCAGGCGCTCGGCCAGGCGGGAGATGACCAGCTTGTCCTCCGCGTCCTTCTTGTACGAGGTGGAGCCGCCCGTTGCCTCGGGCACGGTCGCCCCCTCCTGGCTGCCCACCCCCACGATGTACAGCCGGGCGCCCAGGTCCTTGAGCATCCGGGCCGCGGCCACGGGGTCGCCCTCCAGGTTGTCGCCGTCGGTGATCAGGATGACCGCCCTAGAACCCTCCGCCTGGGACGTGAACAGCGAGGCCGAGACCTCCAGCGCCCGCTGGAGGTTGGTTCCGGGCCGCGGCATGTTGCCCGGCTCGATGATGTCCAGGAATAGCTTGGCGGCCTCGACGTCCGCGGTCAGCGGGCACATGACGTGGGCCTCCCCGGCGAAGGCGACGATGGCCACCCGGTTTCCGGCCAGGTTGTCCAGCATCGTGGCCAGCTCCACCTTTGCCCGCTCCAGCCGCGAAGGCCTGATGTCCTGGGCCAGCATGCTCTTGGAGGCGTCCAGGGCTATGACCACGTCGATGCCCCGCCCCTGGTGGATCTGGAGCTTCTCGCCCCACCTGGGGCGGGCCGAGGCGACAATCAGCAGGCCGAGCCCGGCGGTGAACAGGACGGCCTTGAGCCACCACAGTCCGGGATGGCGCGAGTCGGTGAGCCTGGGCCCCAGCTCCCTGTCGGCGAACCTGGCCAGGCGTCTCCTGGTGACAAGCCATCCGGCCGCAAAGCCAGCCGGCACCAGGGGCAGTGCCAGCAGGAGGTATAAGAATTTAGGATCGGCCCAGGATATCATGGCAGTCTCCTGAGGAGCAGGGCGGAAAAGAGCCAGCCCAACGCCAGCAGGGCCAGTGCCGGAAGCATGAAATTTTTGGCCTTCTCCTGGTATACGGTGTGCTCCCTGACCTTGTAGGTGACCGGCTCCATCCTGTCAATCTCGTCGTAGACCAGCTTCAGGCCCTCGGCGTCGCTGGCCAGGAAGAACTCGCCCCCGGTGGTTCTGGCGATCTCCTTGAGGGTCCTGGCGTCCAGGTCCAGCTCCACTTGGACGTAACGCTTCCCGAAGAACTGGTCTCGCACCGGCATCGGCACCGGCCCCTTGGAGCCCACCCCGATGCTGTAGACCTTGACACCGCAGGCCTGGGCCAGGGCGGCGGCCGAGGCCGGGTCCAGCTCCCCGGCGTTGTTGCGGCCGTCGGTCAACAGGATGACCACCCGGTCCTTGGACCTGGAGTCCTTGAGCCTGCCCACCGCGGCCGCCAGCCCCATGCCGAGGGCCGTGCCGTCCTCCATCATGCCGAAGTCCACCCGGTCGATCAGCTGGTTCACTATGGACTTGTCCGCGGTCAGCGGGCACTGGGTCAGGGCATGGGCCGAGAAGACCACCAGGCCGATGCGGTCCCCGGTGCGCCTGGCCACGAACTCCTTGGCCCGCTCCTTGGCCACGTGGAGGCGGTTTTTAGGCGAGAAATCCTCGGCCTGCATTGTGCCCGAGACGTCCAGGCACAGCATGATGTCCACCCCCCGGCCCTCGGTCTCCTGGAACACCCGCCCCTGCTGGGGACGGGCCAGCGCCAGGATCATGAATGCCAGTACCGTCAGGTTGAGCGCCAGCACCAAGTGCTTCCAGATCCTCCCCGTCCCCGGATGGGCCATGAAGTATGAAGCGTCTGGAAAGCGGACGGCGCCGGTGCGCTTGCGCAGCTCCAGCCAGGCCAAAGCGGCCAGCGGAACCAGTAAAAACAGGTAAAGCGGAGAGGCGAACCTCATCTCCCTGCGCTCCTTCCCGGCGAAGCTTCATCCGGCGGCGGCTGGGGGATTGTTTTGTTGACAAGCTCCCGCACCTTTTCCACGGCCTGCTCCATCTCCTGCCTGGGGGGCACTATCTTGGCATACTTCACCATGTCGGCCCGGGACAGGAACGAGATGAAACCGTCGCGGTGCGGCGCCTTGCTGGCTTTCAGGTTCTGGGAGATCTCGGTGGTGGTCTGCTCCAGGGCAGGGAAACCGAAGCGCCGCTCGACATAGCGTTTGGTGATCTCGGACAGCGTGTAGTAGTAGCGCTTGGCCAGCCCCTTGTCCAGCCATTCGGCCACCGGCAGGGACTCCAGTGCCTTCAGCGCCTCGTCCCAGGGCGGCAGCGGGGCCAGGAGCTGCTCCCGGTACCTGCGATACCTGAGCCACAGCCGGTAGCCCAGCCAGGCCAGCCCGGCCAGGGCCAGCAGAGCGGCCGGGATCAGCCACAGCCAGTGGTTGGGAAGGGCCTCGGCCGGCTTCAGGTCATGGATGTCCTGCATCTTGTCCGGCAGGACGCTGGAGACGACCGCCTTGAGCGTGTCGCTGCGCAGGGTGTCGATCTTGTCGCCTTGCGAGACAATGAACACGAAACGGGGCAACGCAAAACTCCCCGTTTGGAACCCCGCCAGCTTGAGGTCGTAGAAATGCTCGTTGCGTCCCCGTCCCGCCCGTGTCTTTTGCTTTTGGCCCACCACCATAAAAGGCCCCAGCGAATCGGCCAAAGGCCCGGCGATGCGGGCGTCGTTCGGTGCCTCCAGCCTGAGGGTGACGATGAACGTGTCTCCCACCGTCAGCCTTTTCTGGGCGAAGGAGGTCGCAAGCTTCGGCTGGTCGGCCAGGCCCGCGGCCGAAAGCAGCCAGGCCGCCAGGAACGTCGCTATGTATGCTCTGTCTCTCAAACCCTGTCCAATACGGCCTTGGCCGCCTCACGGACGTGCTTGAAACGGTCGGCGCCCAGGTGCACTCCCCCGTACCACCGGGTGACCACCACGCAGCGGTTCATCACGTTTTTCTGCCGCATGATCTCCAGCACCATCACCCCGGCCCCGGTCTCCTTGGAGGGCGAGCGGTACCCGTCGTTCTTGTATTCCGAGAGGCTGCCGTCGGAATTCATGATCCTGTATGCGGCTATATGATGGTCCGCGTCGCGGAACCTCTTGGGCCTCAGAAGCTCCTTCATGCCCTGTTCGAACTCGGCCTCCGAGCCCACCGGAAAGCTGGCCGCCGCATACCTGGACCCCCGGTCCACGGCGAACGGGTTTATCAGCTCGATGGCCATACCGCCCTAGTGCGCCCGCCGGGCGCGCATCCGGAAGAAACGGTGAAGCTTGGGCACGAAGTCCTCGTCCCCGGTGACGCTCACCAGGTCCACGCCGCGGGTCTTGAGCAGCCGCTCGGTCCGGGCCCGCTGCAGGGCCTGGTGCCTTTGGTAGCCCTCGCGCAGCCGCCGGTCCGATGTGTCCACGGTGATGATCTCCCCGGTCTCCAGGTCCTCGAGGTCGGCCAGCCCGGCCGCCGGCAGCTCAAGCTCGGCCCGGTCGCGGACGGCCACCGCCACCAGGTCGTGCCTGCGGGCGGCCACCCCCAGCGGGACCTCAAACCGGTCCGGAGAGAATCCCGGCCCGGCGAAATCGCTGATGAATATGACGACGGCCCGGCGCTTCAGCAAGCGCATCAGGAACTCCAGGGCGGCGCCCGGCCCGGTGCCGCGGCTGGCCGGCTCGAAGGCCAGGATGTCGCGGATCAGCCGCATGACGTGCATCCGGCCCTTTCGCGGCGGCACGAATTTCTCCGGCCTATCGGTGAAGAAAAGCAGGCCCACCTTGTCGTTGTTGCGCACCGCCGAGAAGGCCAGGGTGGCCGCCGCCTGGGCCGCCTGTTCCAGCTTGAACCGGCCCCGGGTGCCGAAGTGGGCCGAGCCCGAGGCGTCGACGCAGAGGATGACCGTCAGCTCCCGCTCCTCCACGAACTTCCTGACGTAGGGCCGGCCCATGCGGGCGGTCACCCGCCAGTCGATGGAGCGGACGTCGTCCCCCGGCAGGTACTCGCGGACGTCCACGAACTCCAGGCCGGTGCCCTTGAAGGTGGACCGGTACTCGCCGGCGAAGGTGGTGTTGACGATCCGCCTTGTCCTGATCTCTATCCGGCGGAGCTTCTTTACGAAGTCGGCTGATAACATATAAAATGCTAATATCGAAATACTAAATCCGAAAGCCGAAGCAAATGCGAATAACCAATATCTAAGTACAAAGTAGGCCGGTGAGTTTTGCTTGGTGATTCGATCTTGGGGGTTGTTTCGTTTTTCGATATTCGGCATTAGGGATTCTTGGAATCACGGCACCTCGATCCCGGCCAGGATCTTCCGGATGACGTCGTCGGTGGTCACCTCCTCGGCCTCGGCCTCGTAGGTCAGGATGATGCGGTGCCGCAGGACGTCGGCCGCCAGCTCCTTGATGTCCTCGGGGATGACGAAGCCGCGGCGCTTGAGAAAGGCCATGGCCCGGGCGGTGGTGGTCAGATAGATGGAGGCCCGGGGCGAGGCTCCGAAGCGGATCAGTGGCCGAAGCTCGGGCAGGCCGTGCTTCTCCGGCTCCCGGGTGGCGAACACCAGGTCCAGGATGTAGTCCTTGATCTTGGCGTCGACGTAGATCCTCTTGCACAGCTCCCTGGCCTCGGCCATCTCCTTGGGCGACACCACCGGCTTGATCTGGGGCTCGCCCTGGACCGCGATCCGCTCCACGATCTCCCGCTCCTCGTCCCTGCTGGGGTAAGTGACCTTGAGTTTGAGGAGGAAGCGGTCCAGCTGGGCCTCGGGCAGGGGATAGGTGCCCTCCTGCTCGATGGGGTTCTGGGTGGCCAGCACCATGAAGGGGTCGTCCAGCTTGAAGGTCTGGCCGCCGATGGTCACCTGCCGCTCCTGCATGGCCTCCAGCAGGGCGCTCTGCACCTTGGGCGGGGTGCGGTTGATCTCGTCGGCCAGGATCAGGTTGGAGAAGATGGGGCCCCGGCTGGTGACGAACTCGCCGGTCTTCTGGTTGTAGATCTGGGTGCCGATGATGTCGGCCGGCAGGAGGTCGGGGGTGAACTGGATGCGCTGGAACCCGGCCCTGACGGCCGCCGCCAGGGCGCGCACCGCGTAGGTCTTGGCCAGCCCGGGCACGCCCTCGATCAGCAGGTGGCCTCCGGCCAGCAGGCCCACCAGCATCCGGCTGACCAGGTACTGCTGGCCGACGATGGCCCGGCCCACCTCGGCCGTCACCGTCTGGGCGATGGCGCTTTTTCTCTCGATCTCCTGGCCTATCTTCTGGATGTCCTCGCCGTAGTTCTCCATGGCTGCCTCCGTTTTTCAGTCTGGTTCCTTTTACCGCAGAGAACGCAAAGCCCGTTCTTGTTGTATTTGGCTCCTCGGCTTTTCTCTGCGCCTGTGAGAAAGGTGCCTGTACTCCCGAAGGATTTTATCCCGAAGGATTGAGGGCCGGGAACGACACGCCGTTGAAAGCCTCTGCGCCTCTGCGGGAGAAAAGCCTGGATTCCCGTTTTCACGGGAATGACACCAAGTGAAACAGCCTCTGCGCCTCGCCCGGCCTGTCCGCCGCACAAGGCTTTGGCAGGCGGGCGCCATAGCCTGCCGCAATGAATGCCTGCTTTGGGCGACGGCGTCTGCGGGAGAAAAAGAATGGCAGACCATGTCGTTGCCACAGCCGGCATCTTCCACCATCCGCCCTTATATTATAATCAAAAATGGCTTTTTCGTCAATAAAAACCGTATCCCTCGCGTACGATCACCAAACTGTCTTCACCAGCCAGCCGACCAGCGTCGCCCAGGCGAACGAGATGGCGACCACCCTGAGCGCCGTCCGCCAGCCGGCCTCGCGCAGGGCCACGAAGAAGGTGGCCAGGCACGGCAGATAGAGGACCAGGAACAGCGAGGCCGTCACCGCCTGCTTGACCGTCAGGTGCAGGGGGAACAGCAGGGCTATGGAGATGTCCTTGCGCAGGAATCCGAACAGGATGACCGCGACCGACTCGGCCGGCAGGCCCAGCACCCCGGCCACCAGCGGGCGGGCCAGCCCCTCCAGCACGGCCAGGGCGCCGGCCATGTCCAGGATGTTGACCGCCAGCACCCCCAGCACGATCAGGGGCGAGGCCTCCATGATGAACGAGCGGACCCGGAACCACAGCTTTCGCAGAAGCGTCCCCGGATGCGGCAGCTGGTAGGACGGTATCTCCATGACGATCTCCGGCGCCTCGCCCCGCAGCATCCGGTTGAGCACGACGCTGTTGACCACGGCCACCAGGGCCAGTATTCCGAACGCCAACAGCACGTAGTGGAACCCGAAAGGCGCCAGCAGGGAGACCATCATGGCCGATTGCGGCAGGCAGGGAGCGGCCATCAGCAGCAGGGCCAGGCCCAGGAAGCGCTCCCGGGGCGACTCCAGCACCCGCAGGGCCAGCACCCCCGGCACCTTGCAGCCGCAGCCCAGCACCAGGGGGATGGCGGCGTATCCGTGGAGCCCCAGCCGGTGCATGAAGCGGTCAAGAAGCACCGCCAGCCGCGGCAGGTAGCCCACGTCCTCCAGCACCCCCAGCACCAGGTAGAAGGCGAAGATGTATGGCAGGACCAGGGCGATGGGGATGTAGACCCCGGTGGTCAGGGCCCCGAAGGACTCCATGAACTCCGGGCTGCGACCCAGAAGCAGGTGGTGCAGCGGCGTCCAGGGGACCAGGCCCACCAGCCAGCGGACAGCCGGGCCGTAGACATGCTGGAAGAACGGGTCGAACAGGTGGTTGATCAGCCCCTCGCCCAACAGCCGCACCGCGCCGAAGGTGAAGGCCAGCACGGCCGCGGCCATCATAAAGCCGGAAAGCGGCCGCAGGCTGGCGTCCTCCAGCCGTTCCAGCAGGCTGGGATGCTTGTGGACGATCCTCTGGACCTCCTGACTGATGTGCCCGATGATGTGCCAGCGCTCCTTGTGATCGATGGGCTTCATGGCCGGGGGCGCTATCTGGCCGTCCATGGCCCTCTCCACCGAGCGGACTATGTCCTTCAAACCCTGCCCGGTCACCGCCACCACCGGGATCACCGGCACCTTCAGCCGTTTGGAAAGCTCGCCGGTGTCTATCTCGATGCCCTTGCGCCGGGCCAGGTCCCATTTGTTGAGGACCACCACCATGGGGATCCCCTGCTCCAGCAGCTCCAGGGTCAGGTAAAGGTTCCTCTCCAGGTTGGTGGAGTCCACCACGTTGACGATCAGGTCGGCTTCCCGACGGCGGCAGAAATCCCGGGCCACCTCCTCGGCCTTGCAGGTGGCCTCCAGGCTGTAGGTGCCGGGGACGTCGACCAGCTCGGCCCGGCGCTCCCCGGCCTGAACCGTGCCCTTGGTGTACTCCACCGTGGTCCCGCCGTAGTTGGCTGTGATCACCCCCAGCCCGGTCAGCCGGGAGAAGACCACGCTCTTCCCGACGTTGGGGTTTCCGAACAGGAGGACCCGGAAGATGCGCGGAACGACCAGCACCCGGGCGGCCATGCCCCGGCCCAGGGCCACCTGGCAGCCGCCCAGGGCCACCACCACCGGCCCGTTGTCCGAGACCTTGCGCACCGAAACCCCCGGCCTCAGCCCCAGGCGCTCCAGGCGGTGCTCCAGCCCGTGCCCGGCCTCGATCCGCTTGACCTCGGCCTCCTCGCCGTTTCGCAATGTCGCCAGAGTCGTCATATGCTAATAGAAATCCGCTGGTTTTCATCCGGCCTGATGCCGTCCTGTCATCTCCTGTTCTTCGACCGGGCGTCTGCGCTGTTGAGCTTGGCCATGTGGTCCAGCACGGCCTTCATTCCCCCATCCCGGTCCAGCTCCAGGAATTTTTGGAACCCCTTGACGTAGTCCGGGTCGACAACGTTCAGCTTGTCGGTATTGAGGGCCTCCTGCCCCCAGTGTTTGTTCATCACCGCCGAGAGGTACTGGGCGAATCCCTCCACCGCCTGCTTGTGCTTGGCCCCGGCGACATTTGGATAGCGCGCCTGGTTGATGTCGTGGGCCAGCTCGTGGGCGGCCACGTCGCGGAGCCGCTCCGGGGAGAGGTGCGACAGGACGTAGATGCGGTACTCGGCGCTCAACACCCGGCCGCTTCCCTGCTCCACCGTGCCCTTGTAATGATAGTATCCGTTCTCGTGCATCGTTCGGTGCCCCACGACCCCGGAGAGCTCCCTGGCGTCCACCAGCTTTAAACCGATCTCGTGCTCCGTCTTGAGCTTCAGCCTATCCGCCATGTCCTTCCGCACCTGGTCGAAGATCCGCTGGGCCTCTGCCTGGTCGACCACCGCCCCCTCCAGGCATTTTTTGCAGATGGTGCGTCCGTCGTCCAGCTCGACCTCGGCCCCGGGCAGCTGGCAGCCCAGGCATCGCGGCAGCTTGGCGCAGGCCTGGCAGTATCTGTGGTCCGCAATCTCGGTCCAGGCCTCCATGGGCTGGCCGCAGATGGCGCACTTGGGCAGGCTCTGCCGGTAGCAGTCGCGGCAGCAGTAAAGCTTGCCCTCCTGGTCCTTGAGGCCGCCCTTGACCGGCTTCCCGCAAGTGCCGCACTTGGGCAGGGACTGCTCGAAGCATTCCTGGGAGCAGTAGTAGCGGCCGTTATGCTTCAGGTATTCGCCCTTGAGCCCCTTGCCGGCCGACACCGGCTGGCCGCAGGTGCCGCACTTGGGCAGCAGGGCGCCCAGGCATGCCTGGGTGCAGACTATCTTGCCCTCGTACTCGATGTAGGCCCCCTTGATCTTCTTGCCGCAGACGAAACAGCGCAGCGGGTCCTCGGCCGATGAAACCGAGAACAGGAAAGCCAGGCACAGGGCCGAAAGAAGTATTCTTCTGGGCATCATAAAAACCTCATTTCCTTCTAAACGCCAGGGTAACCAGGAAGAAACCCATGGCGATGATGACGATGGTGGCTCCGGAGGCCGTGCCCCAGTAGTACGATGCCGCCAGGCCGGCCACGCCGGAGGCCAGGCTGATCCCCACCGCCAGCCACAGGTACTGGCGGGAGTCTTTGGCCAGGTTGCGGGCGGCGGCCGCCGGCAGGATCAGAAGCGAGTTGATCACCAGCAGCCCCACCCACTGAATTGATATGGTGACGGCCGCGGCCACCAGGGCGGCGAAGGCTCCCTGCCACAGCTCCTCCCGCACCCCCCGGCTCCGGGCCAGCGGCCGGTTGAACCCTGCCAGGACGATGCGGTTGTAGGAAAACGCCAGGAAGGCGATGGCCACCATCGTCAGGGCGGCCAGCCACCACAGGTCGGGCCGGGTGATGCCCAGGATGTCGCCGATGAGGAACCGGGTGTACCTGGCGAAACCGCCTCCCCGCGACAGCAGCACCACGCCCAGGGCCACGGCGAAGGCCATGAACAGCCCGATGATGGTGTCGGCCGAGGCCGCCGCCATCCTCTGCACCCGGATGATGGCCAGGGCCAGCAGCACGGCGAAGGCCGCCATGGCCCAGACCGGGTTTCCCAGCCCCAGAAGAATGCCGATGGCTATCCCGGTCAGGGCGGCGTGGCCGATGGCGTCCGAGAAGAACGACATCTGGGCGCTGACTACGATCGAGCCCAGCATCCCGTAGAGCACTCCCAGCATCAGGACCGCGGCCAGGGCGTTCCGCATGAACCCGAACTGCAGCCATTCCAACGGCCCTGACGCGACCCAAGACTCCCAGCCGGTCACGCCACCCCCTCCAGTTTGCAGTCCACGCACCGTCCGCTCCGCCTCGGCTGGCCGGAGGCCTCCGCCGCCAGTTCCGGCCCGATGCCGAAGGCCTGCCTCACCCTGGGATCGGCCAGGACCTCGGCGGCCGGTCCCTGGACGATCACCGTCCGGTTTAGGAACACGATGCTGTCGGCGCGGCGGGCCGCCTGGGCCAGATCGTGGGTCACCAGGACCACCGAGAGGTGGTAGCGGTTGCGCAGGTCCGAAACCATCTGGTGGAAGCTCTCGATGCCGGCCGCGTCGATGCCGGAGACCGGCTCGTCCAGGAGCAGCAGGTCGGGGACCGGGGTGATGGCCAGTGCCAGCAACACCCTCTGCAGCTCGCCGCCGGATAGCTGGCCCACCCGGCGCCTGATCAGGTGCCCGGCCTCCACCGCCTCCAGCGACCGCTCCGCCTGCCCCACCAGACCCGGCCGGTGGCCCAACCAGGCCGGCCAGCGGCTCAGCGCCCCGGCGAACAGGTCCAGCACCGAGAGCGGCGCGGTGTGGTCGAACTCCAGTTTCTGGGGCACGTATCCCACCGCCGGCCGGTCGCGCCGCTGGTTTCCCGAATCCAGGAAGTGGACGTGCCCCGAGTGCGGCACCTCGCCCAGGATGGCGCGGAGCAGGGTGGTCTTGCCGGCGCCGTTTGGCCCGACCACCGCCGCCAGCTCGCCGCAGTGCAGGTGGAGGTCGACGTCGCGCAGCACCTCGCGGCCGCCGATGATGGCGCCCAGCTTGACGATCTTGGTGCAGCAGGCCCCGCAGGTCATTTTATTTGACAGGATTGACATGATCTATCGGGATTGGACAAATGCCATGGAAATGTGACCCTGTTAATCCTGTCCATGGTGATCAAACCCACCGGCTAACTCCTGCAGTCCCGGCAGCGCCCCACCACCTGCACCTGCCAGCTCTTCACCTGGAAGCTGCCTCCCAGGCGGCGCTTTAGCGAGTCGACCATCCGCTCGGCCGCCCCCAGCCTCTCCTCCCTCAGCCGTCCGCAGCCCTCGCACAGAAGGTGGACGCCGGAATTTTCGGCCAGCTCGTAGTGGGCGTGGTTCTGGGACAGCGAGGAACGCTTGACCTCGCCCTGGGCGGTCAGCCTCTGCAGGGCCCGGTAGACCGTGGCCAGGTGCACGGGTTGGCCCGAGCGGTTGACCCGGGCTCGGACCTCGCCGGCGCTGAGGTGCCGTCCCCGGTTCTGGCGCAGCACCGCCAGGACACGGCCGGCGGCCGGCGTCAGCCGGATGGTGGATGTTGTTCCGGGCATGGGCATAATTGCGAATATTTCGCATCTATTATAGCCTATCACCCTCCCGTTGTCAATCCCCGCCCCCCTATACCCGCCCGCTTCGGCCGTGCATTTGATTTGACACCGCCCCGTTTTTTGTGTAATATTATAGACAACACGGGTCCAGGCCGGTGCCGAGTAAGTTCCAATATCCAATTCTTAAATTCCATTCGTGATTTGGACACCAGCGTCGAAAAACCATGCCCAAACTTCAGAAGACCGTAATGAACGAGGCCTCGGTGTCCGGGGTGGGGGTCCACACCGGCAACGCCACCACCATGGCCTTCAAGCCGGCACCGGAGAACACCGGCATCGTCTTCGTCCGCGCCGACCTGCCCGGCCGGCCCGAGATCCCGGCCCTGATCGGAAACGTGGTGGAGACGGCCCGCGGGACCACCATCGGGGTGGACATCGGGGGGCAGGTGGTCAAGGTCCACACCGTGGAGCACGTCCTGGCCGCAGTGGCGGCCCTGGAGATAGACAACGTCCGGGTGGAGCTGGACAACAACGAGCCGCCCATCGTCGACGGCTCCTCGCTGGCCTTCTTCCAGAAGCTGAAGGCGGCCGGGCTGGTGGAGCAGGACGCCCCCCGCCGGTGTTTCGAGCTGCCCAAGGTGGTCTCCCTGGCCGACGAGGGCGTCCAATTGGTGGCCAACCCGGCGTCCGCCCTGCGCATCAGCTTCACCATCGACTTCGACCACCCGGTGCTCAAGAGCCAGTACGCCAGCTTCGAGATCTCGGCCGACGTCTTCGAGCGGGAGCTGGCCTCGTCCCGGACATTCTGCCTGGAGCGCGACGTCGAGGCCCTGCGGGCCCAGGGGCTGATCAAGGGCGGCAGCCTGCAGGCGGCCGTGGTCATCGGCGAGAAGGGCGTGGTCAACCAGGAGCCGCTGCGCTACGGCGACGAGTTCGTCCGTCATAAGATCCTGGACCTGCTGGGCGACCTGACCCTGCTGGGCATGCCGCTTAAGGCCCATGTCATCTCCATCAAGTCCGGCCACCGCTCCAACGTCAAGTTCGTCCGGGAGATAAGGCGGCTGTACGACGACATCGATCGCCAGAAGCGCGGCCCGGTGTTCGACATCGACGCCATCTCCCAGATCATGCCCCACCGCTACCCCTTCCTGCTGGTGGACCGCATCCTGGAGCTGGAGGAGGGAAAACGGGTGGTGGGCATCAAGAACGTGACGGTCAACGAGCCCTTTTTCCCCGGCCACTTTCCCGGCCGGCCGGTGATGCCCGGGGTGCTGATCATCGAGGCCATGGCCCAGACCGGCGGCTTCATGATCCTGCACTCGGTGGAGAACCCGGAGAAGATCCTGCTGTTCTTCGCCGGCATCGACAAGGTGCGCTTCAAGCGGCCGGTGACCCCGGGCGACCAGCTGCGCTTCGAGCTGACCATGTCCTCCTTCAAGCGGGGCATCTGCAAGATGCAGGGCCGGGCCACGGTCGACGGCCAGCTGGCCTGCGAGGCCGAGCTGACGGCGGCGATGGTCGACAGGTAGGGTACGGAACGCGGAAACCGCTGATTTGCCACGGATTTTCACGGACCCTTTTCCTAAATGAACGCTACGGACTCTGTTTTGCAATGCCTAAAGACATCCATCCTTCGGCGATAATAGACCCCTCGGCGCGGCTCGGGGTAAACATTACGGTCGGCCCCTATTCCATGATCGGACCGGAGTGCGTCATCGGCGACGGCTGCGCCATCGGCTCCTCGGTGGCCATACACAGATGGACCGAGCTGGGGAAGAACGTCCGGGTCTGGCACGGCGCCTCGCTGGGCGGCGACCCCCAGGACCTGAAGTACCGGGGAGCCAAGACCGGAGTGTCTATCGGGGAAAACACGGTTGTCCGCGAGTTCGCCACCGTAAATCTTTCAACCGACGAGGGCCACGTCACCCGGGTGGGAAAGAACTGCTTCCTGATGGCTTATTCCCACGTGGCCCACGAGTGCTCGGTCGGCGAAAACGTCATCATGGCCAACTCGGCCAACCTGGCCGGCCACGTGACGGTCGAGGACTTCGCCATCATCGGCGGCCTGACCCCGATCCACCAGTTCGTGCGGGTGGGCTGCCACTGCATGATCGGCGGCTCGTCCGCGGTGCAGAAGGACGTCGTTCCCTATACCAAGGCCTTCGGCATTCCGCTGAAGATGTACGGCCTGAACTCTGTCGGGCTGGCGCGCCGCGGGTTCAGCGAAGCCCAGCGCGACCTGATCGGCAAGGCCTACCGCATCCTGTTCCGCTCGAACCTCAACACCTCGCAGGCGCTGGCGCGGCTGAAGGACGAGCTGGAGATGACCCCGGAGATCAAACACATCGTGGAGTTCGTCGGGTCCTCGCAGCGGGGGATCACGAAGTGAGGCCACGGTCGTCATTCTGGGGATCGCACCGCGCCCCATCATCGAAAAACCTGTGGGAGAGATCCTTCGAAAGCAACGCGGGAAGCCTGTCTTCGGATGACGGATCGTGAGGCAGCGGGTCGACGATCTGTCCGCGTGCCGGCGGAATAGCCATCCACGCAGTGACCGCGTTTTAGAAAAGTGCCTTGTTCCGGAGTTTACCCCGATGAATAGAGGGGTGTCTTTGTGTTAAAAAGAATAGCATGAAAACCAAGATCGACATCGCCCGCAACTGGTTGCCGCGCTACACCGGCATGCCGGTGGAGGGGTTCGGCGACTACATCCTGCTCACCAACTTCGACGAGTACATGAAGCGCTTCTGCCGGCGTTTCGGCTGCCAGTTGAAGGGCGCCGGCCGGCCCATGCAGGCCGCCACCAACTCGGACGGCCTGTCCATGATCAACTGCGGCCTGGGCAGCCCGTCGATGGCCACCATCATGGACCTGCTGGCCGCCAGGAAACCCAAGGGGGTGCTCTTCCTGGGCAAATGCGGCGGGCTGAAGAAGTCCACCGAGCTGGGCTACTTCATCCTTCCCATCGGCGCCATCCGGGGCGAGGGCACCTCCAACGACTACCTGCCGCCCGAGGTCCCGGCCCTGCCCTCGTTCAAGCTGCACAAGTTCGTCTCCGAGAAGCTGAGCCACCGCAAGCTGGACTACCGCACCGGGGTGGTCTACACCACCAACCGCCGGGTCTGGGAGTGGGACGAGGAGTTCAAACAGTACCTGAGGAAGCTGACCGCCATCGCCATCGACATGGAGACCGCCACCCTGTTCGTGGTGGGCCACGCCAACCAGATAGCCCGGGGCGCCCTGCTGCTGGTGTCCGACATCCCCATGGTGCCGGCCGGGGTCAAGACCGAGAAGACCGACCGCGAGGTCACCAGGAGGTTCGCCGACCTCCACCTGGAGATCGGCATCGAGAGCATGACCGAGATCGGCCGCCAGGGCGAGAAGATCAAGCATTTCCGGTATTGACGGGAAGAATACTGGAGACCTAAGCCCGAACGCCGAAGATCCATACAGCATTCAATCCTGATAGTTCCTCAAGGAAGAAGCATGAGAAGCATTTTCGCAACCCTATTGGTAATGGCGCTCCTGGCAGTCCCCGCCTGGGCCGACAAGGTGCTGGTGGCCCGGATGGAGGGGCCGGTGACCCCGGTCTCGGCCCGCTTCCTGGCCGGGGCGGTGGACCGGGCCAACCGGACGGAGGCATCCTGCCTGGTGATCATGATGGACACCCCGGGCGGGCTGGACGAGTCCATGCGCCAGGTGATCAAGCGGATCATGTCCTCCAAGGTCCCGGTGGTGGTCTTCGTCGGCCCCCAGGGCTCGCGGGCGGCCTCGGCCGGCGCCTTCATCACCCTCTCGGCCCACGTGGCGGCCATGGCCCCGGGCACCAGCATCGGCGCCGCCCACCCGGTCTCCATAGGCCAGGGCGGCAAGGTGGACTCGACCATGGCCGACAAGGTGACCAACGACGCCGCGGCCTACATCCGCTCCATCGCCGAAAAAAGGGGCCGGAACAAGGCCTGGGCCGACTCGGCCGTCCGCAGCAGCGTCAGCCTGTCCGAGACCGAGGCCCTCAGGCGCAAGGTCATCGACCTGATCGCCCCGGACCTGGACGCCCTGATGGATTCGCTCCACGGCCGGAGGGTTTCCATGGACGACGGGATGGTGACGCTGGAGGTCAGGGGGGTGGAGCATGTCGAGATCGAGATGACCTGGCGCGACCGCTTTTTGGCCACCATCGCCAACCCCAACATCGCCTACATCCTGTTCATGATCGGCCTGCTGGGCCTCTACTTCGAGTTCTCCAACCCCGGCGCCATCCTGCCCGGCGTGGCCGGGGCCATCTCGCTGATCCTGGCCTTCTTCGCCTTCCAGACCCTGCCGGTGAACGTGGCCGGGATCCTGCTGATAGTGCTTTCCATCGTCATGTTCATACTGGACGTCAAGGTGGCGTCCCACGGAATACTAAGCATAGGAGGCGTGATCGCCATGTTCCTTGGATCCGTCATGCTCTTCCAGTCCCCTGACCCGGCCCTGCGGGTCTCCCTGCAGGTGATCGTCCCGGTGGTCCTGGTCTGCGCCGCCTTCTTCATCATCGGCGTCTGGCTCTCCATCAGGACCCTGCGCAGCCGGCCCACCACCGGCGACAAGGGCCTGCTGTGGCAGGAGGGCGACGCCCGAAGCGAGGTAAACCGCGAGGGCGGCTCGGTCTTCGTGGCCGGGACCCACTGGAACGCCTGGTCCGACAGCGCCATCCCCAAGGGGGCCAGGATCAAGGTGGTCGACGTCAAGGGAATGAAAGTCAAGGTCGAGGAGGTCAGGGATTGATGCCAGTAAGGGTCAAGGGGAAAGGGTTAAGGGGCAAGGAGCTGGCATGCTTAACAGCTTTCGGGATCTAATTGTGTGGCGGAAATCATATGCTCTTTGTTTGCTGGTTTACCGGCATACCCGCGAATTTCCGAAGAGCGAAGAATTCGGGTTGGTTTCGCAACTCAGGAGATCTGCGGTTTCGGTTCCATCGAACATTGCTGAAGGTTACAACAGGAAGAGCAAGAAAGAGTATATTCAATTCCTCTATACCTCATCTGGCTCGTTGGGAGAATTACAGACGCAGTTGATGATTTCGCACGATATCGATACATAGACGATGTCCGGTTTACCGAGATGTATGATATATCCATCGAAGTGGACAAGATGCTGAACAAGCTTATCGAATCCCTGTCGGAGCGCAAATAGTCAGATTGGCCGTCACTTATACCTTTACCCTTAACCCTATACCCTGGATAAGGGTCAAACATTAGCAAAGGAGAAAACCATGATCGGTCCCGTAGTTCTCATCCTGTTCACCCTCTTCATCCTGGTCAACACCATCAAGATCCTCCGGGAGTACGAGCGGGGAGTGGTCTTCCGGCTGGGCCGGCTGGTGGGGGTGCGCGGCCCCGGGCTGATCCTGCTGATCCCCCTGTTCGAAAAGATGGTCAAGGTCTCCCTGCGGGTGATCGCCATGGACGTGCCGCCCCAGGAGGTGATCACCAAGGACAACGTCTCTATCAAGGTCAACGCCGTGCTCTATTTCCAGGTGTTCGACACGGCCAAGGCCATCGTGGCGGTGGAGGACTACATGTACGCCACCTCCCAGATGGGCCAGACCACCCTGCGCTCCATCCTGGGCGAGCACGAGCTGGACGACCTGCT
>DHHE01000130.1:0-5106 GCA_002403115.1 bacterium UBP2_UBA4780
TCCGGAAGCTGGGGGTCGAGACCTGGTCGCCCTGGCAGTGCGCCCCCTCGGAGTTCGACTGGCAGTACTCGGACGACGAGACGGCCTACGTCACAAAGGGGCTGGTGATCGTCACCACCGCCGCCGGCGAGCGGGTGGAGATCAAGGCCGGGGACCTGGTGACCTTTCCCCGCGGCCTCAAGTGCCGGTGGAAGGTGCTGGAGACGGTGGAGAAGGTGTACAAGTTCGGATGACGCCGGCCGGAGTTGATTCACCTCAGGAGTGGCTATGAGTCCCAGGGAAAAACCCAAGCCGATCAAACTGACCCTGCCGGACGGCCGGGAGCTGGAGGCGGGGGTCGTTTTGACCATCGACGACCTGCGCGACCGCAAGAAGACGGTGTTGCGGATGCTGGGCGGCAGCCCTCAGATGATCCTGGGCGCCAAGGACGGCCTGGTTCTGGAGGACGCCGGGGAGGTGGCTCCGGCCCTGGGCGACAAGGTCGAGGTGGTGGGCAGGCACCGGACCGACATGGTGGTCTACTACTCCCCCCAAGCCTTCAGCCAGGACAAGGAGAAGCTGATTTCGACCGTCAACACGCTTTACGCCAACCGCCTGGCCGAGCTGGAAAGGGAGAGGGACTCGCTTAGGGACCAGCTGGACCAGGCCGGGAACCTGGCCAAGCCCCATGCCGACGTCCAGACCAGGCCCGTAACCCCGACCACCTTCTCCCCCAATGAATTCCTGACGGAGGACGAACGGGCCGTCGAGGTCATCAAGGTCCGCAAGGAGTCCACCCGGATCATCATGGAGACGGTGATGAACGCCGAGGCCGAGAAGCAGCGGCTGGCGGAACGCATCAAGTCCCTGGAGCTCGAGCTGAGGGAGAGCGTCTCGGCCGCCCAGTACTCGGAGGAAATGGAGCGGCTGGAGAACGAGTTCTACACCGTCACCAACCGGGCCATGATCATGATCAGGAACGAGGACCTGAAGAAGATCGCGCCCGAGGACTACCGGCACCTGAGTGACTACCTGCCGATGCTGGCCACCACGGACGGGGGAGAACGCCTGCTGGACATACCCCAGATAGCCGACCGCCCCCAGGGAGAAACCGGGCTTTCAGAGGGAACCCACGTGCTGGTGCGCTACCGCCCGGCCCAGGAGAACAAGTATTTCCTGGGAAGGCTTTTCTTCAACGACCGCCAGGATTACCTGTGCCTGGGCCAGGGGGTGGAGATCACCTCGGGCGTCTATGGCGAGCAGGCCAGGGACAGGGAGATGCCGGTGGAACAAGTCAGGAAATACCTGGCCGCCAGGCCCATGAGCCTTTTGGTCTACCTGGACGTTCTCCGTAATTCGTCGATCCAGACGGTGCAGTTCTGGCGGCACTACCTGGGAGAGGAACAGGTGCTGCAGATCTGGCCGGTGGACGACCTGATCCTGCCGCTGCTGGATTAACTGCCAACGCCGATCCCCTCGGATCAACGCGGATCGGTTCGGCTGAGGAGGCGATTATTGGAAAAGCTAAAAGTCGGGGTCATCGGGGTGGGCAGCCTGGGCCAGCACCACGCCCGGGTATATTCCGAGCTGACGGGGGTCAGGCTGGTGGGTGTGGCCGACGCCGACCCGGAGCGCGCCCGGGATGTGGCCGGCCGGCACAAGGTGGCGGCCTTCACCGACTACCGGGAGCTGCTGGCCCAGGTCCAGGCGGCCAGCATCGCGGTGCCAACCAGCCTTCACCACCGGGTGGCGGGGGACTGCCTGGAGGCCGGGGTCCACGCCCTGGTGGAGAAACCCATCACGGCCACGGTGGCGCAAGCCGTTGAGCTCGTGTCACTGGCCCGCGCCAAGGGGCTTAAGCTCCAGGTGGGCCACATCGAGCGCTTCAACCCGGCGGTCCGGGCGGCGGCGGAACACATCGCCGACCCCAAGTTCATCGAGGTCACCCGGATCGCCCCCTTCGTGGCCCGGGGCACCGACGTCCCGGTGGTGCTGGACCTGATGATCCACGACATCGACATCATCCTGTCCTTCGTCCGCTCCGGGCTGGAACGTGTCTCGGCCATCGGCTTCAGCCTGGTGAGCGACCGGGAGGACATCGCCAACGCCCGGCTGGAGTTCGCCAACGGCTGCACGGCCAACGTCACCGCCTCCCGGATCTCGACCAAGAAGGAGCGAAAGATCAGGTTCTTCCAGCGCAACGCCTACGTGAACGTAGACTACATGAAACCCGGGGTAAAGATATACCGGCTCAGGGGCCAGCCCAAGGGGGCGCTGGAACTGGCCCGGATGGTGGACTACCGGGAGCCCAGGATCGACAAGACCGAGCCGCTCAAAGCCGAGCTGGCGGCCTTCGTCCGCTGCGTGGCCGAGGGGACCGAGCCCCTGGTGACCGGAGAGGACGGGCTGAGGGCCCTGGAGGTGGCCGGGCGGATACTTGAGGCCATGGCCGAGCACCGGAGCAAGCTTTAGGCTTGGTCAAGGAACGCGGAAAACGCTGATTTCAGCGGATCGACGCGGATAATCCCCAAATTCCCTTATGAGACAAGATGTCACTGATAGCATGGAGAAAGCAATGGAAACGACATATTTCGGGCAACCGGGGGCGGCCAATCTCAAGCAGACACTGGAACTGGCCAAGGCCCGGGCCGAGGCCCTGGGGATCAGGGACATCCTGGTGGCCACCACCACCGGGGCGGCCGGAGCGGCAGCGGCCGCCGTGTTTCAGGGGTACACCCTGGTGGCCGTCACCCACGTTAGCGGCTTCTCGGAGAAGGACGCCCAGGAACTGCTTCCGGAGAACCGGGCCAGGATCGAGAAGCTGGGCGGCAGGATACTGACCTGCCAGCACGCCCTGGGCGGGGTGGGCCGGGCGGTGCGCCACAAACTCAAGACCTACCAGCTGGACGAGATCATCGCCTACACCCTGCGCACCATGGGCCAGGGCTTCAAGGTCTGCCTGGAGATAGCCCTGATGGCGGCCGACGCGGGGCTGGTGTCGGTCAAGAGGGAGGTGGTCTCCATCGGCGGCACCGGCCAGGGCGCGGACACGGCGGTGGTGCTGACCCCGGCCAACGCCCATGACTTCTTCGATCTGAAGGTGCACGAGGTAATCTGCAAGCCGAGGCTCTAACCTGTCATGTCATCCTGAGATTGCTTCTTGCCTGGCCAGCTGAAGCGGTGCCCTGAGTTTAGCAAGCATGTAAGCAGGCGAAGGGGATGGCATGACAGCGTCACCCCCTTCGAAAACAAGGCAGGGAAGCCGTTCTCAGGGTGACGGGCTTTGCGGATCAGCGTCACCCTTCAATCAGCAAGGCAGGCGGGCCATTCTCAGGGTGACAGATTATTAGTATATTAATATAGCAAAGGATACAACCATGCCCAAGCCCATCATCATCCGGGCCGAAACCCTCTACGACGGCCGGGCCCTGCTCAAGGACATGACCGTGGTGGTAGAGGACGGGAACATAACCGAGGTCCGCAGGCGATCGGCCAAGGCCGACTACTCCGGCATCGTCACCCCGGCCTTCATCGACCCCCATTCCCACATCGGCATGCACCGGGCCGGGGAGCCTGGCAGCGAGGGCGAGTCCAACGACATCACCGACCAGTTCCTGCCGGCCAACAACCCGCTCAACAGCGTCTACTTCGACGACCCGGCCCTGGCCGAGGCGGCGGACTTCGGTTTCCTCTACAGCTGCATCGTGCCCGGCTCCGGCAACCTGCTGGGGGGGCGGGCGGTGGTCATCCGCAACTTCGCCCGGGACAGGGCCGGGGCCATGGTCAAGGACTACGGCTTCAAGATGGCCCTGGGCTTCAATCCCCGGTCCACCGGGGCCTGGAAGGGCTCCCGGCCAAACACCCGGATGGGCGTCTACGGCATGCTGGAGAAGCGCTTCGACTCGGCCCTGGCCAAGAAGCAGAAGGCCGACCTGGCCCGAGAGAAGAAGCTGCGAGAGCTGGACCAGAAGGCCAAGGACCGGAAATCCAGGCTTTCGCCCAAGGACATCAAGGAACAGCGCCAGGCAATCGAGGCCGAGTACGCCCTGGAGTTCGACACCGAGGACAAGGCGTTTTTGGAGCTCCTGGTCGACAAAAAAACGGCCAAGATCCACGTCCACAAGGAGGACGACGTCCTCTACCTGATCGAGCTGGCCAAGCGATACCAGCTGACCTGCACCGCCGACCACTGCGGCGACGTCCACCGCACCGAGGTCTTCGACGCCCTGGCCGAGGCCGACATCCCGGTGGTCTACGGGCCCCTGGGCAGCCTGGCCTACAAGGTGGAGCTGAAGAACGATTCATACAAGAACACCGAGAAGCTGATGAGGTCCCGGGCCTTCTACGGCCTGATGACCGACCACCCGGTGATCATGGCCCCGGCCCTGCGCGACAGCCTGAAGTTCTTCATGATCTTCGGCTTGGGTCCGGCAGAGGCCATCTCGCTGATAACCCACAAGAACGCGGTCATCCTGGGCCTGGACGACAGGCTGGGGACGGTGGAGCCGGGCAAGTGGGCCAGCCTGGTGGTCTGGGACCGCGACCCGCTGCACCTGGCGGCCTATCCCAAGATGGTGATGGCCGAGGGCAAAGTGATCCGGGAGGGCAGGTGATGGCGGAGGGGCCCTCCCCTCAGCTGCAGGAGTATCTCGAGCTACAGGACAGCCTAAAGGCCCGGCATCCTTCGCCGGAAGAGTTACTGTCTTTGTATGGCAAGGCCAGGGAAGCCGGATTGCCCCGGGAGGCCAGGCACCATCTGGTCCTGGCTGGAGAGATGTTCACCGGCCACCCCAAGGTCAGGGAGCTGCTGGCCGCGGAGCTGGGCCCGGAGGGGTTCGGCAAATGGGAGGCGGAGCGCGCCCCGGTGACGCCCTTCTGGCGGGAGCTGGGGGCCATAATCCGCTATCCCGCTTCCCCTGGAACCCTGACGATGCTGGCCATCGCATCTTTGGGCCTTTCTCTATATTTCCTCTTCGAGGACCTGATGCTTATTGCCCCCTGGCTGAGGGTGGCCGGTGTTCCGGCCTTCATGGCCGGGGGGCTGGCTTGGTTCGCCATAGCCATTATCCTTCCGGGTTTTTACCGCACCATCGTCTGGGAGACCGCCATGGGAAGGGACGACTTTCC
>DHHE01000130.1:5182-6568 GCA_002403115.1 bacterium UBP2_UBA4780
CTTCTCCTGCTGTCGCTGGCCTTCGGCTGCCTTTATTTCCCCATGGCCTTCCTGATGTTCTCCGTCTCCAACAAGCTGTGGCCCTCCCTTCTGCCGTCCAACACGGTGGAATCGATTGCCAAAACATTTTCCAGCTATCTCAAACTAGCGCTGCTGTTCTGGCTGATGCTGGCGCCGGCGATCCTCACCGCGTTCCTGGCCCTGGCGTCCATCAAACTTTTACATGTCAAGTTCGCTGGTTTGCTGCTGTTTTCGTTCATCAGCCTGTACTGTTGGGCTGCGGCCATGCGGTTGCTGGGGCGGTTCTACAGGCTGGAGGCAGGCCGGCTGGAGTGGATGTAGGGACCGGGGGCGTCGGGGGATGAGGAGGGGGCGAAAAACTTTCTCGGCTGTCTGGCTCTCCCAGGGCGATCAGCACTATCCCCATATAGTATACCGCCGCAAGGCCGAACTGCTGGAGATGCTGGGCGAGTGGGACCGGGCCGAGGCCATCCACCGGGGGAACCTGGAGTGGCTGAAGGGGCACGGCTATCGACATCAGGCGGCCGTCAGCCGGATGAACCTGGGATGGATAATGAACCGGAGGGGCCTGGGACGGGAAGGGTTGACGCTGCTGGAGGAGGCTGAAGGCGTCCTGGAATCGGATGGCACCGACTACGACCGTTGCAATGTCCACAACAAGATCGGCAACGTCTGCTATCGCCTGGGGGATTACCAGCGGGCGGAATCGCATTTTGGGCGCAGCCTGGAGATTTCGCTCAAGCGAGGCGACCTGGAGCAGGAGGCCAACGCCCTCAACAACCTGGGGAACGTTTACGGGGACCTGGGGGACCTCGACAGGGCCCTTGAGCACTACCAAAAAAGCTACGAAATCGGGGAGAGGACCAGGGACGTCTACAACAACGCCAAGACCGCCGGCAACCTGGGCTGGTGCTATTACGCCAAGAACGACCTGTCCCGGGCCATGGAGTGGTACCAGCGTTCGGCATCGGTGGCCGGACAGTGCGGGGACAGGCACCTTTTAAGTGTGGCGCTGGGGAACATGGCGGCCATCTTCATCGGCCGGGGCGAGTTCCAGGAGGCCGAAAGGCACGTTGATCGCAGGCTGGAGATCGCCCGGGAGATAGGCGACAAGCGGGGCCTGAGCATATCGCTGAGCCATCGGGGCCACATCCTGCGGGAGAAGGGGGAACTGAGGGCGGCAGAGGACAGCCTGGGACAGGCAGTATCCCTGGCCCGGGAGCTGGATGCCCGGTACTTCCTTTCCATGTTTTTGAACGAGCGCGCCCAGCTTCTCTTGGAGATGGCGCGGATCGATGAGGCCGTGGCCTGCAACGAGGAGGCGCTGGCCATAGCCACGGAGATGGGCGTGGGCAAGCTGGTCGA
>DHHE01000024.1 GCA_002403115.1 bacterium UBP2_UBA4780
GGGCGTAGCCCCCGGTGGCCAGCTGGGAGACCAGGACCGGCGCCCCGGGATCCCCGATGTCCGCCACCAGCAGGCCGGCCCGGCCGTCGGCCACCAGGGCGTATCGGCCGTGCGCGGCCACCCAGTTGGCGCAGTCCAGGGTGGAAAACGTCGACCGCAGGGACGGCTGTGTAGGGTCGGAGACGTCCAGAATGGCGAGCCCATAGTCGCCGTCGGCCACCAAAGCCAGGCTGCCTGACAGCTCCACCCCCAGGGCCGTGCCCGGGGTGTCGTAGGTCCCGATCAGCCTGGGGTTGCTGGGGTCGGCGGCATTTATGACCAGAAGCCCCGAGGACTCGGCCGCGGCATAGACCAGGGTGTCCCGGACGCAGGCCGAATAGAAGAAGCCGGCGGTGTCGTAGGCCCCGGCCACGAACGGGCGGCGCGGATCGGAAACGTCCACCGCCCCCAGACCCCATGCGCCATTTGCTACATAAACATAGGGTTCGGACGCCGCCAGCCCGAAGGACGGCCCGGGCAGGGGACAATATCCCATCTCCCTGGGGCTGGCCGGGTCCGTGCAGTCCAGCACCCGCAGGCCGAAGCCGGCGTCGCAGGTATAGATCCTGTCCCCGGACCCGGCCAGGCCGTAGGCGGTCAGGGGCATTTGGTATGCCCCGGCCGCATCCATCCGCGACAGGCTGGAGACGTCCACCGAACGCAGGCCGCCCGGCCCATCTGCCAGCCAGGCGTGGCCGCCGGAAACCGCCACCGCCTGGGCCAAGCCCGGTGTTGGGCAGTGGCCGGCGCCAATCGGCTGCTTGAGGTTTGAAACATCATGGACCTGGAGCCCCTTGTCCCCGTTGGCAGTGTACAAGCGGCCGCCCTGAAAAGCGAAGCCCCGTGCGTTTTGCGTTATCAGCCTTATCTCGTGAAGCAGCTGCGAAGTTCCCCATTTGCCTGGAAACGAAAAGACGCACAGGCTGCTGTCGGTCATCATCTGAATAGACGCATTATCCACCGCTATACTGTATCCGGGGCCGCCCGGCATTCTCTCGAACAATCTCACCCCGTGAAAAATCTCGACCAGGACCCAGGCGGCGTTAATCCCGGCCAGCGCGACATAGACCTTGCCATTTCTGCTTCTAACCGCGCATTTTCTTGCGAAGAAATCATCTATTTCGAAACGTATCCAGAGCGTGGGGTGGGCAGGATCCGAAACGTTGACCACGGTCAGTCCGGAATCGCCGTCGGCGATGTAGGCGTTGGCGCCCCGCAGGGTAACCCCCTGGGCCGTTCCCGGTGTATCGAACCAGCCGAGCTCGACCGGATTGGCCGGGTCGGCAATTTCGAATATCCTCAGCCCCCCGGTGCCGGCGGCCAGGTACAGCCTGCTGCCGGAGACCGCCACCTGTTGGGGTTCCCCCGGCGTGTCGTGGTTGCCGATGTTGACCGGGTTGGCCGGATCGCCGATGTCGTACACCCTCAAGCCGAAGGATCTGTCGGCCACGTAGGCCAGGCTGCCTGAGACGGCCACATCCGCGAAGTCCCCGCCCTGGCCGGCGGTGCCTTTCTCTTGCAGGTGCCTTAGCTCTGAAAGGTCTGCCGTCGTGATGCCCCTGGCGTCGGCCACCGCGGCCGTGCTGTCCACCGCCGTCACCCTGGAGGCGAAAGTATGCGACCGGCAGAGACCGGCCTCTCCCATGTCGTGGGGATCCCTGACGTCGTAGGCGCGCACCACCCCGTTTTCGAATGCCGCCAGGAGGAACTCCCCGCAGATCGCGACGTCCTCCAGGCGGTCGGGAACGATGACGGCGTCAATCACAGCCATGCTGTCCAAATCGGCCACGGTGATGGTGCCGGAGAGAGCGCCCCACCGGCTGGCCGCGTAGGCGGCGCGCCCCGACAGGTCGATGGCCGCCACCGAGTCCGGCAGCGGGCACCAAGCTGTGACGAAGGGGTGGGAAGGCTGAGAAGCGTCGACTTTGGCAAGACCCAGGCTGTCGTCCAAGGCGTAGACCGAATGGCTGTCGGCGGCCAAATCGACGGCCCGGCCCGGTGTCCAGCAGATTCCGATGATCGAAAGCTTCGAAGGATCGGAGGCGTCGGCCACCAGCACCCCGGAAGCGCCCGCCGCCATGTAGAGCCTCCCGGCTCCGAACGAAAGTCTTTTGACGCTGTCCGGCGCGGCCAAGGACCCGATAAGCTCCGGACGCGTCGGGTCCGACACGTCCACCGCCGCCACCCGGTCCCCCATGGCCAGGTAGGCGGTGGTGCCGGACACCGATATGTCGAAAATGGCGCCGGACAGCGACAGGTCGCCCCGGGCCAGCGGCTGGGCCGGATCGGAGACGTCAAGCACCGCCAGTCGGGCACCGGAGCCGGCCAGGACGTGGCGCTGGCCTCCGATCAGGCAGCCGGTCACGGCCCGGCATCCTCCCAGGCTCCATGCCCCCACCGTCCTCATGTTGAGGGAGTCGGCGGCCCCAGCTTCGGCGGCCAAAAGCATGGCAAACAGGCAAAATGCCGTCGTCAGCCTTGACATCTTTTTCTGCCTCTTCACGATCCCACCCCCTTCAAATCCTGCCGTTCATCACAACTTCAACAGCTCCCTTCTCCTCCAGAAGATCAGTCCCGTCGCGGACAGGCAGACCGCGGCCCCGGCCGTCAGGGCGGCCGGCGCCCCGAACCGCTGGGCGGCCGCCCCGGCCAGCAGGCTGCCGAAAGGCATCATGCCCATGAAGACGAAGGTGAACAGGCTCATCACCCGCCCCCGCAGCTCGTCCGGCACCGTGGTCTGGAGCAGGGTGTTGATGGTGGCCGTCTGGCTGACCATGGACCAGCCGACCAGCGGCAGCAGCATCAGCGACAGGGCGAAGCTCCGTGACAGGGCGAAGGCCGACAGACTCAGGGAGAAGACCACTCCGGCCGTCATCACCAGCCGTCCCCGGCTCCTGGTCTGGCTGAACGCCGCCAGGCCCAGCGCCCCGGTCAGGGCTCCAACACCGTTGGCCGTCATCAGGAATCCCAATCCCCGGGCGCCGGCGCCCAAAATGTCCCGGGCGAAGATCGGCATCAGGATGGCGTAGGGCATCCCGAAAATGCTGAAAACCGCTATTATCATGACCAGTGAGCGGATGACCGGTTGGTTCCAGGCGTACGAAATCCCCGCCCTCATCTCGTGCCAGGCCGACCCCCGCGGAGGAGGCGGCAGCCGTTCCCGCCTTATCATCCACAGCCCCAGGATGACCGCCAGAAAGCTGACCCCGTTGCTGAAGAAGCACCCGGCCATGCCGATGAATCCTATCAGCACCCCGGCCAGGGCCGGCCCCAGGATCCGGGCGGCGTTGAAGACGGCCGAGTTGAGGGCGATGGCGTTCATCAGGTCGGCCTTGCCCACCAGCTCGACGGTGAAGGCCTGGCGCGAAGGGGCGTCGAAGGCGAACACCGAACCGGAGATGGCCGCCAGGGCCACCACGTGCCAGATTCGCGCTATTTCAAAATAGGTCAAAGCCGCCAGGGCCAAAGCCAGGACCATGGCGGTGGCCTGGGTGGCCATCAGCAGCCTCCGCTTGTCGAACCGGTCGGCCGCCACCCCGCCCGGCAGGGCCAGGAACAGGATCGGCATGGACCCGATGGCCGAGACCAGCCCCAGCAGGAAGGCGGAGTTGGTCAGGGTCAGCACCAGCCAGCCCTGGGCCACCGCCTGCATCCACGTGCCCACCAGCGACACCATCTGCCCGGTCCAGAACAGGCGGAAGTTGCGGTGGCGAAGCGAGGCGAAGGTGTTTCCCGGCCAAGTTGCCGCCGGATTATGGCTAGCCGCGCCGACGGGTTGATTTTGCTTACGCCCTGTGTTATTATCCTTTTGCATCGATCGTGCGAAACATCATGAAGCATGCCCTAGTAATACTAGCGGTCCTGGCCGCCCCGGCGCTGGCCTGGGACGACTGCCCTTTCGGTCTGGTGGACGACCCCGCGCCCGGCCGATGCCGGCTGTACGTCGACGCCAACCAGGACGGGATCTGCGACCGTTCTCAGAAACAGCCCCAGCCGGCCGAAGACAGGCCTGTTCCCGCTGTTGCAGAGAAAATCTCTCCTGGAGCGAGCGCCGGCGGCGGAATCAAGGGGCCGGCGGCGGCAAGTCCGTCGGCTGACCAGCCGTCCCCGGTCATGGCGACAACTGATTCCGGAAAGTCCTCGGCTCCGGCTGATCCAGAGCCATCCGAGCCGCCGCCCAAGCCCATACAAACTAGGCCCGGCCGGCTCGTCTGGCTGATATTCGTGACGACCGTCCTGCTGGCAGTGGCCACCGAATGTTTGACTTTCATCAAGAAGATCCTGTTCTTCCGTCTGCAGTTAATTTGGAACTGGCTGCTGCTGGTCCTTTTCCTGCTCTCGGCCGCCACCGGTCTATACTTCATCTTCTTCCCCAATCTGGGGAATCCGGATTTGGCCCTGCAGCTTTACATCTGGCACGCCGAAACCGGACTGGCCTTCATCGCCGTAGGCGCCTACCACGCCTTACGCAGGTTCGCCTGCATGCTCAGGGGGCTGGGTGCCTGTTTCCGACGGCGCTGACGCACTCGGTGGCTGACCTTGGCCGGGCGAGCGAGCCCGGCCTTTTCATTTTACGGCCTGCGAAATAGGCATGTTGCTGATCGGGTATCGTTCCCGGCTGATGTGGCGGTAATGCCACCACTCCTTGCGCAACCCCCTGAAACCCTGCCTCTCCAGGGCCGTGCGGAGCACCAGGCGGTGCCAGCGCTGCAGCGCTGTGCCGCCGGGGAAAAAGCTGTGGGCCCGCTCCGAGAGTTCGCCGCCCAGGTGGCCGACGTCCGCCTCCCGGCCGGTGGACAAGTCGAACAGCGTGGCGTCCACCGCCGTGCCCCGGTTGTGGTGGGAGCCGGCCTGGGGGCTGGCCACGAACCGCCTCATGGTGGGGTTGGCCGACAGGTGCAGGAACTTGGTGACGTGCCACGGCCGGTAGGCGTCGCTTATCTGGAGGGCGAAACCCCTTTCCCCCAGCCAGCGGTTGGCCCGGGCCAGCGCCTGTGCCGCCGGTCGCTGCAGCAGGGCCGCGTCCCGGTCGTAGAGGGCGAACCCGTACGAGTTCCTGGGGCTGGAGTAGGCCAGGGCCAGCCTGACGCCGGGATCGTACTGCCTGACGTCCACCAAATCGGGCTTGGCGAATTTCCCCTTCTCCGCCGGGGGCCTGGCCCTTCTGGCTTCGGCCCACAGGGAATCCAGCGGCATATCAACCGTGGGTTTGGGCGGCCGGGCCCGCTCGCCGGGGTAATATTTTCTGGCGAACGGCACTCCGTCAATGATGCAGGCCCCGCCGCCACCCAGCGAGTCCCGCAAAAAGACCGCCTTTCTTCCCTTCCCGGATCCCTCGAAATGGAAGGAGTCCTTCCCGGCCTCGCGCAAGTCCCCTGGCATGGAATCGTACGTTTGCAGCCGGCCTCCGTCCTCCCTGATCAGGAAGTCGGATTTATCGTTTCCGGGCTGTCCATACTTGCCCAACAGCCCGAGCCAGCGCTCGGGGCAGGGCGCGGGCCTGGGGGGCAGGACCGCCTTTGCCTGTCCCATGGCCGGGGCGAAAAGGGATGCTCCAGCGAGCGATAAAGCGCAACAAAACGTTAACCAGGCGCTTCCAGACATGGCGAATGGCCTCTTGGGCATTTTGGAACGCAAATACTTCAAGGCAGCGGCGGCACCACCCTTTTGCCACGGCCCCGGCCCGGCGTGTTGTCGAACACCTCCACCACGTGATAGATGGTGACGATCGACTTGCGCGGGGAACGGCCGTGGAAGTGGTCGTGGATGGCGTTGACGTAATCCACCGCCAGCCTCTCCTCCGGGCTCAGGCCGGGATCGTCGGGATGCAGCATCTGGGCCAGGCAGCGCAGCTCGTAGGACACCATGTCCAGGAAGACCACCGAGACCCCGGGATCGGACATCAGGTTGAGGAAGGTATGGGTGGCGTAGTCCGGGGTGGCGTAAAGCTCCAGCGAGATCTGTTTGGTGTCGTCCAGCAGATGGGCCCGGTCGCGGTAGAGCCGGTTCAGCCACTCCAGCTTGTACTCGGTTGAGGAATCGGCGCCTGCCTCCAGCTCCTGCAGCAGGCCCGCCAGTTCCGAGGGCTTCGGCAGCCAGCCCATCCCCTTGACCGCGTTGTTGACCGTGAACTGCCCGTCGGTCCTCCTGAAGCCGTGGCTGGCCACCATGCCGGAGTGAGGACCGGAGAAGCCCGGCATCCGGCCCTTCTTCATTTCCTCCAGCGAGGCCAGGCGCCAGCGCAGGTTCCAATCGACGAAGGCCTGGGGCAGGGGGCGGACCTGGAAGCTCTGCCACCTGCCGTCCACCTTGGCGCGGACAAGCCCCTGGTCCAGCTTTTTAAGGTCCAGCGTATTCTGTCGGCAATACCGGCCGTCGGTCCACAGCCCCTTGGGCGGCTTCATATCGGGTGTCTCCCGTGGTTGGGCCGCGACCGCCCCCGCCAGAACGGCCATGGCAATCCAGGCGCCGTGTTTTGTCGACATGCCGGTCTCCCTTCTCCTATAGAAATATAGTTATTTATGCCGTGGGTTCTCACCCCCCGTCCCCCTCCAGCATGGTGGCGTAGCCCTGGGGCACCAGGTAGCAGCCGAAATCCGGCCCGTGCTTGCCGGCCAGGTATCCCAACGCCTCATCGGGTCTCGAGAATCCCCGGAACTTCATCCCGGCCAGCTCGGCCCGGTCCATGCCGCTGACCACGCAAACCTCGCAGCGATCCAGCACCAGGGCGGTGGAGTAGGCCCGGTGGGCCTCGGCGGTGATGGCCGGCTCGGGCATGGCCAGGATCTCGGGCACCGAGTATCTCGCCATCCAACCTCCGAATCCACTCTGCCCCACCCCCTCGCCGCACCGGCCCACCAGCACGATGGTGCCGCCGGGCTTGACCGCCGGGGCCACGTTGTTAAGCACCCGCTGGATCTGGTAGAGGTCGATGTCGGCCGGGTGCCCCCCGGCCGCGGCGATGACGCAGTCGGCCGGCCGGCCGAACCGGGCCGCCCAGGCCTCCCGGCAGCGGACCGTCCCCTGCTCGAAGGCCTGGCGCCAATGCCCGGCATAGACCCCGGCGACCCGGCCTTCCGGGGTGGGCACCACGTTCACTATAAAGCCGATGCCTGTCTTGGCCGCGGCCTCGTCCATCTCCTCATGGACCGGGTTTCCCCTTGTGACGCCCGGCGCGCTCTGCCGCCTGGCCACCATGGCGTGGTTGGCGGCGATGGAGCGGAGAGAGGCGCAGCCGGGCAATACCGCCTTGCGGCCCCCGGAGTAACCGGCCAGGTAGTGCGGCGTGATCTTGCCGGTGGCGATCACCAGGTCGTGGGTCAGGAGCAGCCGGTTGACATCAAGGGGGTGCCCGGTCGAGAGGGCGCCCAGGGGGATGCAGTCAAGCTCGGCGTTGTGGGAATACAGCTGGTGGGTGTCCAACGCCTCCTTGCCGTAGAGGCGCTCCCTCTCCTCGCAGGTTGGCGGACGGTGGCTGCCGCCGGCGATCAGCAGCCTGATCTTTTCGGCCGGCAGGCCGGCCTTAAGGCACCTCTTAAGAAGTGCCGCCAGCATGGCGGGATACTCGGGCACTATCCGGGTGTGGTCGCTTAAAAGGACCAGGGCTGAGGACGGCTTCTCCTCGGCAATCAGATCCTCCAAGGGAGGCAGCCCGGCGGGATGATCCAGGCTTTCCTCAAAGGCCGCGGCCGCGTCCTCCACCGCCGGCACCGGCTTGGGTTCCAGCACCTCCAGAAGGTTCTTCTCCGGAAGAGAAAGCTCTATCGTGCCCTCCCCGTAGGGAAGTTTTACAATTTCGATTCTCTTGGCCATGATTTATAACTATACCCCAAAGGCCTATTTCAGTCAAGGGAAAACGGCTCCGATTTTTTTGACAAAGCGGCCGAATTTTGCTACAATATCCGCATGATTGCGGTTTTGATCCTGGCTTTCGGGGCCGCGGCTCGCCAGGGCAACTTTACCAATAACATAAATCGTAAGGAGCCCACCCATGGCCGACAAAAACTTCAACGCCTTCAAGATGGCCCAGCAGCAGTTCGACGGCGTGGCCGACAAGCTGGGCCTGGACGAGGGCACCAGGGAACTGCTGCGGAACCCCCTGCGCGAATACCATTTCCTGATCCCGGTCCGGATGGACGACGGCGCCGTCAAGGTCTTCCCGGGATACCGGGTCCAGCACAACGACGCCCGCGGCCCATGCAAGGGCGGCATCCGCTTCCACCCCCAGGAGACGGTGGACACCGTCCGGGCCCTGGCCACCTGGATGACCTGGAAGTGCTCGGTGGTCGACATCCCCCTGGGCGGCGGCAAGGGCGGGGTCATCTGCGACCCGCACCACCTTTCGGAACGCGAGCAGGAGGGCATCTGCCGAGGCTGGGTGCGCCAGGTGGCCACCAACGTCGGCCCGGTCCAGGATGTCCCGGCCCCGGACGTCATGACTTCGGGACAGCACATGATCTGGATGCTGGACGAGTACGAGAGGATCCACAACGGCAAGTTCCCCGGCTTCATCACCGGCAAGCCCCTGGGAGTGGGCGGCTCCCTGGGACGGACCGAGGCCACCGGCTACGGGGTTGTCTACTGCGTGCGCGAGGCCCTGCGCGAGATGGGCGTCGACATCAAGAAGACCAAGGCCGCCTTCCAAGGCTTCGGCAACGTCTCCCAGTACGCGGTCAAGCTGTACAAGGAGTACGGCGGCACCCCGGTCTGCGTCTCCTGCTGGGACCAGGGAGAGAAGAAGTCCTACACCTTCAAGAAGGACTCGGGCGTGGACCTGGATGAACTCCTCAAAATCACCGACCGCTTCGGCGGCATCGACAAGGCCAAGGCCAAGGACAAGGGCTACGAGGTGCTGGACGGCAATGCCTGGATCGAGCAGGAGGCCGACATCCTGGTGCCGGCCGCCCTGGAGAACCAGGTGACCGCCGAGACCGCCCCCAAGATGAGCAAGCGGGTCAAGCTGATCGCCGAGGGCGCCAACGGCCCCACCACCCCCGAGGCCGACAAGATCATCCAGGACCGCGGCATCTTCGTCATCCCCGACTTCCTGGCCAACGCCGGCGGGGTCACCTGCAGCTACTTCGAGCAGGTGCAGTGCAACATGAACTACTTCTGGACCAAGGACGAGGTTCTCTCCAAGCTGGACACCAAGATGACCGACGCCTACCTCAAGGTGAGCGCCCTGGCCCGGGAGCGCAAGGTCTACATGCGCGACGCCGCCTACATGATCGCCATCCAGAGGGTGGCCGACGCCTGCCGGATGAGGGGCTGGGTCT
>DHHE01000228.1 GCA_002403115.1 bacterium UBP2_UBA4780
CCCTCGAAGCCACGGGGGATCTCGACCGCCAGCCCGGTGGGCACCAAAAGGAATTTCCCCGGTTTCAGGCGGATCGGCTTTTCCACGGCGGCGCAGAGGTCCATCCCGGCGGCGCGGGCGGTGGCGTAAGCCGGGACGCGGGCCAGCGGCGAGAGCACGGAGAATTTGATCCTGACGGTTCTGGCAGGCATGTCGGTCCTAATAATTTACTAAACTTTGGCAAATTTAGCTAAATGCTGATCCGAGGCATGCGATCATCTCGATACTGGCCGGTCGTCGAGTGCCGTAAAGGCGTACTTGTGCCGAGCCGGGTCGAGGCATCGAGACGCCGGCCAACTCGATGACCGCATGCAAAGCAGTTTTTGCCAAAGTTCAGAATTAAGCCGTAAAACTATTCATTAATAGTAATAAAGGGCAACCCCTTCCCGGGCACAGTATCGGCAGACACCTCAATTATACATCCTGCCCGCCGGAATGACAACCCTTTTTTCAACAAAAAAGGGCCGGCGAAGGCCCTGGAAAAGTGGCAGAGATGGTTCACTGTCGTGTGCCGAATGACCGCATATATTCGGCAACGGTCTGGCGGTAGTAGACTGAGCTCAACCGCCATCTGGCAAGCCGGCGCGTCAGGGGCTTAAGCGATGGCAGGTATTCCTCGAGCATTTTCCACTGCTTAAGGGGCGAGCGTGATTTCGACTCCAGCCCCAGCAGCAGGCGGCGGGCCTTGGGGGTCAGGCTGAAGCCCATGGGCGAAAAGGACAACAGCCCGGCCCGGGCCAGACGGTTGACACCGCCCTCGATCTCGGCCCGCGTTACAATGGCGTGGTTGATGCAGTCGGCGGCAGCGATCAGGCGGCGCAGGGCGCAGCGGCCGCGGAAGGAAGCCGTGGCGATGGACAGGAGGACCCAGGGGTCGCCGGGCCGGAAGAGGACCCGACCCGCCCTAATCCGCGGAGATGCCGATTCTGACCCCGCCATGGCTTTTGCCGTTGTTTTCGTCCTTTCCGGGCTTTCCTATCCGCACCAGGTTGTCCTCCGGCCGCTTGTCTATCAGATAATGGTCCGGGTCCACTCCCGCCCGCAACGGCTGGACGTCCGTCACCAGATCCACGCTGACGGTGTCGCCGTCGGCCAGCACCATCCTCTCGGCCAGCACCGAGTCGCCCTGGCCCAAAACCGCCACCGGCAGGTAATCGCGCAAGGGCAGGGGGCTCTCCCCGCCTAGGCTGTCGGCCCGGACCTTGCGCAGGGCCAGCGTCACCGTGGTGCGGTAGCGGCCGTCGTCCAGCTTCACGGCCTCGGCCGAAAGTGCTTTGTTGTCGTAGAAGACGATGTCCTCGAACAGGTCCGACACCAGGTACTGCAGTGACTCGGGGACGGCTGAACGCAGGTAACGCATGAAGGCGGGCGAATTGACGAATGGAGGCCGCTGGAACTTGAAATCCCCTACGAAATCGGCCAGCGCCCGGTTTATCCGGGCCTCCCCCGCAAATTCCCTGAGGGCGTCCATGGCCAGCGCACCCTTGTTGTAGTGGAGATAACCCTGGTTCTCCACCAAGGCCAGCGGCACCTCCTTCTTGCGCTCGTTGGCCCGGCCCTGCAGGTAGCGGTCCAGCTCGTACCGGCGGTACTTGCGCATCGCCGGCCGGCCGTGGGAGCCCCGAAGGACCTGGAGGGAGGAGTACTGGGCCAGGACCTCGGACATCAGGGTGGCGCCCCGGACATTACCCCCGATCACCTGGTGGGCCCACCACTGGTGGGCCACCTCGTGGGCCGTGACCCAGGTGACGTAGTCCACCTCGTCCTCCTTCCGCTCATCCATCCTGGCGATGAAGCCGATGCCCTCCGAGTAGGGGATGGTGTTGGGGAAGCTCTGGGCGAAGGCCTGGTAGCGGGGAAACTCGATGATCCGCACCTGGCGGTGCTGGTAGGGGCCGAAGTTGGCCGTGTAGTATTCCAGGGACCGTTTGACCGCACCGATCATCCGAGCCACGTTGAATTCGTGGCCGGGATGGTGGTAGACCTCAATGGGCAGGCCGTTCCAGGAATCCCTGGCCACCTGCCATCTGCCCGAGAGGAACGAGTAGAAATTGAGGATGGGGGCGTCCATGGAGTAGCTGAAGTAGCTCCTTCCGTCCGCGGACCAGGTGCTGTCCAGGTAACCCGGCGCCAGGGCCACCTGGCCTCCGTCCGTTCCCACCACGCAGGAGAAGCGTATCCAGTCGGCGTCGGTCCCGATGTAGGTGTTCATCCGGGCCAGGGAGTCGTCCACCGGGGCCATCCGTTCGCGCGGCGGAAGCCCCTGGCGCTTGCGGTCGCGGTCCTCCGACAGCTCGGCGTCCTCCTGGTAGCCGATGGACGGCAGGTAGTCCTTGTTGTTGATGAACGCGCCGTTGGCCGCCAGGTCGGTGTTGAGTCCCTTGTTGCGGAAGCCACGGACCCGGCAGGAGACGTCGAATCCCAGTTCCAACGAGTCGTCCGGCGCCAGCGCCGTGTCCAGGGCGTATTTGATGAACCCGCGGGGGCGGTCTGCCAGCACCTCGCGATACGGGCGGTCCGGGGCCAGCCTCCTGATAACCAGCTCTTCCTTGGGAATGGCCAATAGCAGGGTGTCGATCGGGGACCGCGTGGTATTCTTGAGGATGAACCGGCCGGCCAGGTCCACCGCCTGGCGCGACGGATAGAACTCGACCGACACCCGGCTGTCAACAATGCGGGGCTGGGGCATCCCCTGATAGCTCTTGTAGAGCCGCTCGTATTCCGCCTTCAGTTTTTCCCGGGCTGTGCTTGACCGGTAGATGTTCAGGACGTTGGTGTTGTGGTAGATCCAGCCCCCCAGCGCGGAGAACAAAGCCGCCGCCAGCATGGCGGAGACAACGACCGGCCGGGTCGCCCGCCTGCGGGCTACAGCCAGTTTCTCCCTGAAAGACGCCATCGTCCCTCGCACCGCGAACAGGTGGGCGGCAAGTCCCAGCAGGACGGCGAAGCATGCCCAGTAAAGCTTGAAGGAGAGGAAGCCCGGAAGGAAGCCGCCGTAGCCGTTCATGTCCGAATAGCGGTAGCCCGGGTCGGACGAAAACTGGTAGAGGTTGTGCTCCAGACCGAACTGGGACATGAAGGAGCCGGCCAGGTAGTAGCCGATCATCACGAAGTGGCCCAGGTACTTGTTGTCCACCAGCACATGGACGAAGACGGTGAGGACCACCAGCAGCAGGAAATCGGGCAGGCGGAGGCCGAAGAGGTCGGCCAGGTAGAGACCGGGCTGGAATCGGAAGTAGCCGGAGAAGGCCTGGTAGAGAATCCCGGTTGCCGCCAGCACCGCCATCAGAAGCACCATCACCAGGGCCAGGCCAAGCAGCCGGGAGGCGGTGGTCAGCCAGTCGGGCACCGGCATGGCGTCCAGTATCTGGGCCGAGCCCCGGTCGCGCTCCCGCCACACCGCCTCGCCCGAGAAGAAGGTGAGGATGATCATGACGAAGACGGTGAAAAGGCCGTGGAAGTTCTCCACCACCATGGCGGTCACCGGCCAGACCTCGGTATCGTACATCCGGCCCAGGTTGCTGGCGTTGACCAGGACGAACAGCACTCCGAAGATCAGGATGACCCCGAAGTAGAGGTTGCCGGCCACGGCCCGGAACTCCCGCCAGGAGGCGCTCAGCAGCAGCCTGAGCCGGCTGGTCCGGCTGAAGTCCTTGACAGCGGCCCGCGGATGGACCCGGGCTTGAGCTTCGGCCGCAAGGGGCTCCGGCCCCGCCGACTTTCCGCCGAACCGGCCGCCCAGGGCGAACTGGGAGAATCGGAACAACCAGAAGGAGAGGGCCAGGAACGCGGCCGAGAGCGACAGCCAGACGGCCCGGTTCAGCAGGAACAAGCCTTCGACGGGCATCAGCCGCGCGTTCTTCTCGGCGATGGTCCAGAAACGGAAGGCGGTTATCATGCCGGCCGTCATGCCCAGCGGGTCGGCCAAAGCGGCCAGGGTGCGGTTGTCGATGACGGCCATCATGTTCGAGGCCATGAGGTATCCCAGGAAAAAAACGGCCGCGGCCACGTAGACCGGCATCAGCTTGCGCAGGAGGATGGTCAGCCCGAAGAAGACCGCGCCCATCAGGAAAAGGTTGGGGACGACGCTGACCAGGTAGGGCCAGACGTAGTAGACAAGGTTGAAAGGCCCGATCAGCCCCTGGTCGAAGACCGGCAGGGCGGTGGCCAACATGATGCCAAGGCCGGCGGCCGAGAAGATGAAAATGAGGACGACGAAGGAGCCCAGGAAGCGGCCGCCCAGGTAGGCCAGCTTGGAGACCGGCTTGGTGAAGAAGAAGGGGTGGGCCCCGTGCTGGAAGTCGCGGACGATGCCGCCGGCCATCACCGCCGAGACGATCAGCATGCCGAAGTAGGCCATGAAGGCCACCAGCACGTAGATGGTCAGCGGCGAGTTGAGGAACACCTTGCCGGAGGAGTCGCCGATGGTGACGTTGCCGCCGCCCAGGACGCCGCCGGCCCCCAGGACGGCCAGCACCGCCGCCAGCAGGACGCCGCCGAAGTAGACCCAGGTGGAGAGCTTCCCGAAGCGGTAGCGCAGCTCGTAAAGGAATATCTCTTTGAACATGCTACTTCTCTAATCAACTAGTGTGTCATTCCCGCGCAGGCGGGAATCCAGTCCTGGATGCCCGTTCCCCGATCACAGTCGGGGACATGCTTCACGGGCATGACAACAGGGGTCACTTTCCGTTTTCTCCTTTGAAGGCCGCGTCGGCCAGGCGGATGGTGGAGAAATAGACGTCCTCAAGGTCGGCCCGGGCCGGGGCGAAGCCGTCTCCGGGGTCCTTCGCGCAGTGCGCTCGGGCGATGGTGCGGCCGCCGAAGAGGCGGGTGGAGATCACCAGGTGTCTTTCCCTTAATCCGGGCAGGGCCTCCTTGTCGGCCTCCTTGGTCCAGATCTTGCCCTCCAGCCCAGCCGTCTCCTCCTGCGGCCGGCCGCACAGCAGCACCCGGCCCTTGTGGATGATGGCCATGCTGTCGCAGAGGTCGGAGACGTCGTCGACGATGTGGGTGGAGAGGATGACCACCACGTTCTGACCGATCTCGGCCAGCAGGTTGTGGAAGCGCTGGCGCTCCTCGGGGTCCAGCCCGGCGGTGGGCTCGTC
>DHHE01000141.1:0-3104 GCA_002403115.1 bacterium UBP2_UBA4780
CCAACTTCCTGGCGATCTCGACCCTCGTCAAGCCGGGCAACGCCGTGGTCTGCGAGAGGCCGTCCTACCAGCCGATGTGGCAGGCGGCCCTGTTGGCCGGCGCCCAGGTAAGATGGCTGCGACGCCGGCCGCCGGATTACGGGGCCGACCCGGACGAGCTGGCGCGTCTGGTCGACCGCCGGACCAGCCTGGTGCTGCTAACAAACCTGCACAATCCCAGCGGCGCCGCGATGGACGATACGGCCCTCAGGGAAATCGTCCGGGCGGTGCGCAGGAGGAACCCGGGGGCCCGCATTCTGGTGGACGAGGTTTTCCGGGACTTTGTTCCAGGCAGAAGGAAGCCTGCCTGCACTGTCGATCCGTTATTCATCTCGACCGGCAGCCTGTCCAAGGTCTACGGCCTGAGCCATCTGGAGTGCGGCTGGATCGTGGCCGATCGCCGAACCATAGACCGCGTGATGCCGTTGTTCGTCCTGGCCGAGGGCAACGGGTCCCGATATCTGGAATCGTTGTCGGCGCTGGTCTTCTCCCGCCTCGACGAGTACCTGGAGCGCTCGATGAGGATCATCGAAGCGAACCGGAGGGCGTTGCGGCGGGCGATGAGGCCCCTGGTCTCCTCGGGACTGATTGATCAACCAGTGCCGGAGACGGGCTGCATCTGGTTCCCGAAGCTGAGGGGTATGCGCGACGCCGCGCCGTTTTGCGGTCATGCCGCCCGGCATCACCGGGTGCACGTGGTCCCCGGAAGTTTCTTCGGCGACCGGTCCAGGTTCCGGGTGGGCTTCGGGGGAGAACCCGATATTTTTGCCGCAGCGGCCAAACACTTGGCCGAATCCATCAGTTGCTATCAAAGGCAATTATGAGCAGAATGGCCTGGGCGCTTCTCCTGTCCATCTGGTGTTCGCCGGCCTCCGAGGCGGCCACCGTCATCGCCGGGGGCACCACCAACGACACCGAGGGCCGCGTCATCAAGCTCTCCGACGGCCGGCTGATGGCGGCCATCGCCCGCAACCCCTACGGCAGCTGGGGCTCCACCGACGTCCACGTCTCCTTCTCGCACGACGGCGGCGCCAGCTGGAGCGCTCCGGCCCTGGCGGTGGGCGGGTCGGCCGACCAGGCCACCATCGCCGTCCTGCAGCTGCCGGGCGACACCATCCGGCTGTGGTACGCCTCCAATGCGACGGGATACTACCGAATATACACGGCATATTCCATGGACGGAACCTCATGGACCGCCGAAAGCCAGTTGGCACTGGGCTGGGGCTCGACGGTCCAATGCTACGATCCAACCGTCATCCTTGAGCCGGACAGCTCGCTGACCATGATCTACCGGGGGGGCTCGGGAACCGCCGGGGGAGCATATGTCTCGCATCGTCCCAAGGGCGGCTCATGGGACACGTCGATGAGGCCGGTGAACTACCGGGCCTACCGGCCGCGCATCATGAAACACCCGGACGGAACCTACCTGGCGGCCTTCCAGCGGCAGAGCGGTGATTCCACGTTCAAGATCGACATATTCGTCCGCCGGTCGACCGATCTGACCAGCTGGTCCGACTCGGTGAGGCTGACGGCCAACCAGAACTCTCACGACGCCCGCTGCCTCCACGTCCCGGACAGCGGCTATGTTGTCTATTACGCCAAGTACCAGGCGGCGCCGTACGACGCCTACAACCTCTGCCGGCGGCGGTCAACCGATGGCATCTCCTGGCAGCCCGAGCAGCAGCTGACCTTCGACGGCGGGATGCGCCACAACACCCAGCCCTGCCCGCTTCTCTTCGACGGCCGCCTGGGCCTGGCCTGGGCGTACGCCAACGATTACGACAACGACAACGACGTCCTGTTCGATTCCTGGCCCGCCACCGGGGCCGGGGGAGGGCCGGGTGCCCGGGCAGCGCGGGCCGGCCTCAGGATCTACCCCAATCCCTGCAAGCCCGGGAGCCCGTTGATCCTGGAATTCCCCTCGAAGCAAGGGGGAACGGTTCCGGTGGGTGTCTACGATATCGCGGGCAGGCTGATCCGATCCTTCAGGTTTCCCGGCACGGCCGGAAAAGTTGAGATCGGCACCGCCGCCATGGCGCCGGGGGTGTACCTGGTGCGGATCGGCCGGGAGACGGCCGGGTGCCGAAAGCTGGTGGTCGTCAGGTGAAGGTTGGGCAGAATCCCATTGAATAACGGGCCTGTTTTTGATACAATAATTAAGAAGAACAGGAGAGAAAGGACGGATAGATGAGAAACCTGGCTTTGACGATCCTGGCCTGCCTGATGGCGGCAGGCTGTTCCCGGCAAAAGGCGTCCCAACAGGCGCAACCGGAGCCATCCCAGGAGCCGGTATACGCCTTGGTGGCCTATGACGGCATCGGCATCCGCAAGCAGCCGTCCGACGACAAAAAACTCAAGGGCAACGTATTTACCTCGGTGGATCGTGGCGAAAAGGTAGCCGCTCTGGGTGACACCACCGGCTGGACCAGGGTCAGGCTCTCCGATGACAAGGAGGGCTGGATAAAATCAGACATGATCCGTACCGGGGTGGAGAAGATGGCGGTGATGACCGAGGCGGTCCAGGTGTTCCTGAGGCCCGACATCTCCAGCCGCGGCGCGGTGGTGGACACGCCCTACGCCATGCCCGGCACCATCGTCTGGATATACAAGGAGAAGGACGGGTTCTACGAGTGCGAGTTCCTGCGCAACAAGAAGGGCTGGGTGAAGGCCGGGGTGTTGTCCGAGGACCAGGCCGACCTGGAGGCCGCCAGGCTGCTGGAGCAGGCCCGCAAGTGCGTGAAGCGGGAGCAGCCGGCACTGGCCAGCGGCTACTACCAGCAGATAGTGGACAAATACCCGATGACCAGGGTTGCCCAGCTGGTGCCCCTGGAGAGCGACGTGGAGCCGAAGAACCAGGGGGAGTAATCCTTTTCATAAAAAACTCAGTCGGCCAAGGCAGCTTAGGTTTCGGATTTCGATATTCGGTTTTCGGATTTGCAAGGAGTGGGGCTGTAGCTCAGTTGGTAGAGCGGCGCGTTCGCATCGCGTAGGCAGTGGGTTCGAATCCCATCAGCTCCACCAGTCTATGACTGGCATAGTAACTGAAATGAGAACCCGAGGCTAAC
>DHHE01000141.1:3109-4195 GCA_002403115.1 bacterium UBP2_UBA4780
CGGAGAATCCCATCAGCTCCACCAGACTGCGCTCCTGGGATGCCGGAGCTTCGTCTGGCGGGCCAGCAGTCGATAGTATATTATAATAGCAAATTTCAAGGAGGTCAAAATGGCGCGCAAGGTCTTCAATTTCTCGGCCGGGCCGGGCATGCTGCCCGAGGCCGTCCTCATGAAGGCGGCAGAGGAGATGCTGGACTACCAGGGATCCGGGATGTCGGTCATGGAGATGAGCCACCGTTCCAAGGTCTACCAGTCGATCATCGACGGGGCGGAGAAGGCCATCCGGGATCTGATGGGCATCCCGGCCAACTACAAGGTGCTGTTCCTCCAGGGCGGGGCCTCCACCCAGTTCGCCATGGTGCCGCTCAACTTCATGGTCAAGTCCAACAAGGCCGACTACGTCAACACCGGGGAGTGGTCCACCAAGGCCATCGCCGAGGGCAAGCGCTTCGGCGACGTCAAGGTGGTGGCCAGCTCCGAGGACAAGGTCTTCAGCTACCTGCCGGAGCTGAAGGCCTCCGAGTTCCGCCCGGATGCCGACTATTTCCACATCACCAGCAACAACACCATCTTCGGCACCTCGTGGAAGTCGATGCCCGACACCAAGGGCGTGCCCCTGGTGTGCGACATGTCGTCCGACATCCTGTCGAAAGCGGTGGACGTTTCCCAGTTCGCCCTGATCTACGCCGGCGCCCAGAAGAACATGGGTCCGGCCGGGGTGACGGTGGTCATCATCCGCGACGACATGGTGGAGCGCTGCCGGCCCGAGACCCCGACCATGCTCAAGTACAAGACCCACGCCGACAACGGCTCCATGTTCAACACGCCGCCGTGCTACGCCGTCTACATGGTCAAGCTGGTGTGCGAGCAGGTGCTGGCCATGGGGGGAGTCCCGGCCATGCAGAAGATCAACGAGCAGAAGGCGGCCATGTTATACGAGGCCCTTGACGGCTCCAAGATGTTCCGCTGCCACGTGCCCAAGAAGGAGGACCGCTCGCTGATGAACGTCCCCTTCCGCACCGAGTCCGAGGAGCTGGACAAGAAGTTCCTGGCCGAGGCCGCCAAGGAGGGCCTGATGACCCTGTC
>DHHE01000121.1:0-2814 GCA_002403115.1 bacterium UBP2_UBA4780
TGGGGTGGATAAGGGGACTTGAACCCCCAACCTCCGGATCCACAGTCCAGCGCTCTAACCAATTGAGCTATATCCACCGTGTTCCCAAGCCAAGGTAATTATACGAAATTTGCCGGCCGTTTTCAACTCCATTCCATCGCCGGAATATGGAAGAGCGCCCTCCCCGCGGGAGGGCGCTCTTCAGTTTGCCGAAATATTTTCCCGCCGGTCTGATCTTACTTCCCGGCCGTCTTGCCGGCCAGGGCACCATGTATCTCGGCCGCCTTCTCCGTTATCTGCCCGGCCAGGTTGACGGCGTCCGCCAGGTTACCGCTCTTGAACTCGGCCTCGGCCGTCTTCCAGTTCTCCTCCATCTCCTTGACGCCGGCGCTGGCGGCGTCCCTGGTGGCCTGGTCGCAGCCCTTGGCCTTGGCCACGGCCGTTTTGGTGCCTGCTATCAGCTTGGGCACCGCCTTGGCCATCTCCGCCCATACCCCGGGCAGTTCCGCCTTGCGGGCCTCGATGGCCGCCAGCAGGTCGTTGGCTTTCTGGGGCACCTCCTTGGCGATGACGATGGCTTCCTTGTAGTCGCCCTTCTCCAGGGCCGCCCTGGCGTCGACCAGTATCTTTTCCACCGCGGCGTATTGTTCCGGAATGTACTTCACCGCCTCGGCCTTGACGGCGCCCAGCGCCTCCTCGCCCGCCTTGATGGTGGCCTCGGCCGGCACTTTCATGCTGCAGGAGACGGCGGCCAGCGCCAGCACGGCGCAGCTCAGGACCAGAACCAGGTTTTTCATCCGGACTGTCCTTTCAATATAATTAAATTGTTTGACATATTAATTATAGTGAAAACCGTCTGACTTGTCAATAGAGGGTCGGCCTAATGTCGCTTATCGCTTGGGGCATGGGGGAGGGTCGCCTCAGCCTTTGATGGACCTCGCCCAGGCCAGCACCAGCCGCCAGAGCATGCCCGCCCCGGGCCGTTTTCCGGCCACGGCGACGCGGCATTCCGGACAGATGCCGAACCACCTGTTCCCTCCGCGAAACGAGTTGGCCACGGCCCCCATGACGAAGCTCCGGCCCCCGCACTTGGGGCAGACGGACACCAGCCGCCCGCGCTTCCATGATTCCGCCAGGGAGTCGATGGGAATGGCCAGGTTCCAGCCCATGGGGGCGGCGATGGCCGCGAAGTGTGGCCTCATCCCCCGCAGATCCCGCCCGCCGGACGCGGTCCCTCGGCCTCCGGCCAGGCTCCCGGTCAGCTCCGCCAGCCAGCGGCATTCGTCCTGTATCCGGTCGAAGTCCGGGCCGGCGCCCCCGCTGGGACAGGTGGAACGCCGGGTCATGGCGCCGCCGCCAGCGCAGGTTGGGGACGGCTCTCCAAGACCAGGGCCCGCGAGCGGTCCATCAGGTCGACGAAGCCGTGCCCGCACACCACGCACCTGAATGCGGCCAGCGTCTGGAACCCGGGATCGGCCTCCTCGCCCAGATCGACGATGCCGTCGAAGTCGACCGGGCAGCCGCACTTGGCGCAGCGGATTGACTGTTGCTTCTTGCTCTCGACCAATCTCATGATCATCTCCCGTCTGACGTTGGAAGCATCTTAAGGGACAGGGGTGACAAAAACGCCCCCGCCGCAGGCGGGGGCGCTGCCATCGCTGAGGGCGATATCGATCTATTTGCTCTCGGGCTCGGCCGGCTTCGGCTGGTTGAGCTTGGCCAGCAGGGCGCTCAGCATCCGGATGATGCCGTTCAGGAGGTCCAGCCTCTGGTCCACCACCTCGCCCGGCAGGTACTTGAGTCGCCCCACCTTGTGGTACCAGTCCTGGGTCTGGGCGGCGTGGCCCTTGGCCGTCAGCAGCCGGGAGCGGAAGCCTGACTGGCTCCCGTAGCCGCCGGCGATGCAGGCCCCGATGGCCCCGGCCGACCGGACCACCTGCCCGGCGGTCATGTAGGCGGCCCGTCCGTCCGGAAACTGCTCGGCGTCCTCGGCCGCCAGGGTGAATAACTCGACCGCCCTCTGCCAGACCACCAGGTCGGTGAAGGTGCGGTATTTCTTGGTCTCGTTGTTTGGGGTGTTGGTCGTGTTGTTGGTTTCCATGTCTGTTCTCCTTTGCGTGTTCACTGTACGCTTTGTTTGTTTGTGCCCTCAGGCGATGGTTGACATTATAGATGAATGGGGTGACAGTTTTTCGTTCTTTTCGAAAGCATGTTAATATTTGCTGATGCTGGATGCTGATCTGCGTCGACTGTACGGCCGCTTAATCTGTCGATGGTTTGTATTGTATGCGAATGGGGTGACAATTCGCCTTTTCTCATGTTATGGTAAGTGGCATTCTTTCGGGGAAAGGGCGGGCCAAACGAAAAAGCCCTCCGGTTGCTCCCGGAGGGCTTAAATCCTGGCATGCCTGTCTGCGGGCTGAAGCCGGCCTTCGCCGAAGCGGGTGTGCGGCTCCGAGCAGGCTGGCCCTTCGGCGGGCGAAAGCCTGGCCCGATTCCCTGTCCGCCGCAGAGAAAGCGCAGGAGGGGAACGGGCGACCCTCTTCTTACATGCGTGCTAAAAATTGGCACGCCTGGCCCGATTCGAACGGGCGACCCTCTGCTTAGAAGGCAGATGCTCTATCCACCTGAGCTACAGGCGCCCTTGCCGAGAAGATACGAACTGCTGAAGTTGTGCAATTACGAAAAATGAACCAACCTTGCTTCGTATCTTCCCGGTTTCGTAATTTCGCAACTTCGGAAAACATGGTCGGGGAGAGAGGATTTGAACCTCCGACTCCCTGGTCCCGAACCAGGTGCGCTACCGGGCGGAGTTTATCCCGAGACCTCGGCGTG
>DHHE01000121.1:2896-28974 GCA_002403115.1 bacterium UBP2_UBA4780
TCGATAGATTCTATACGGACGAATAACTTGGTCACCGGAGGTCGTATCGAGACGCCGGCCGACTCGATGACCATGCGGGTAAATGCCCCAACCCCGTGGTCGGGGCGCCCAGACTCGAACTGGGGACTTCTTGCTCCCAAAGCAAGCGCGCTACCAAACTGCGCCACGCCCCGAAAGAAACATTATATTACATTTACCGGTGAACTGTCAAGCCAGGCTTCCTCAAACCCGGCAGGCCTCGGGACGGGCCAGGAAAAACCCCTGGCCGTAAGGTATCCCCAGCTCCTTGACCACCCGGTGCTCGGCTTCGCTCTCCAGCCCCTCGGCGATGACCTGGGCCCCTATCCTCTGGGCCAGGCCCTGCAGGGTCCGCAACAGCTCCAGCTTGACGAGGTTCTTGTCCGATCCCCTGACCAGCGAGATATCCAGCTTCAGGAAGTCCGGCTCGATCTCGGTCAGCAGCTGCAGGTTGGAGTAGCCGGCCCCCATGTCGTCGATGGCCAGCCCGAAGCCGCGCTGTTTGAACCCCCTGAGCATCGTCCGGAACCGCCCCCAGTCGTGGACGGCCACCCGCTCGGTGATCTCGAAGACCACCTCCCGGTTCTCCATCCCGGCCCGGGCCGCCTCGGCCGACAGCTGCTCCGGGTCGAACTCCCGGTCGTAGAGGCACTGGACGCTGCAGTTTATGAAGATCCTGCCCGGCTCCCGCCCGGCCCGGCACAGGCTGAAGGCCCGTCGCCGGCAGCGGCGCTCCAGCTCATGGATGAGATCGGTCTGCTCGGCGAAGGAGAACAGGGCCTCGGCGCTCTCGAACTCGGTTTTCTCCGGCCCCCGGGTCAGGGCCTCGTAGCCGAACACCAGGCCTGTCTCCAGGTGGTAGATGGGCTGGAAAAAGGTGGTCAGGCCGTCGGTCTCCAGCAGTGCCCGCAGCGTCCGGTGCTGCCTCTGCCGGTGGTTCTCCAGGTCCGCCTGGGCGGAGCGGGAAGCCTGGTCCACCGCCTGATAGACCAACCGCTCGAAGCGCATCCGGGCGTCCCGGGAGATCAGGGCGCGCCCGGTCAGGAAGATCTCGGGGCGGCCGTTCTCTGAGGTCTGGCCGGGGAGATCGGCGGCCTTCAGCTGCGAGAGCAGAGCCTCCCTCAGCTGGTCCAGATGCCGGTCAGGGTCCCCCAGGCACTTGGTGAAGACCAGTATCTCGTCGCCTCGGATGCCGCGCAGGGCGGTTATGTTCTCCCCGGACAGCTCCCGGCCCCGGGCCTGCCCCAGCGCGGCGGCGGCCGACGCCAGCAGCCGGTCGTATTGCTGCCAGCCGTAGATCTCCTCCAGGTGGGCCGACTGGTCGACGCCCAGGTAGAGGACGCCGGTGTCCTTGCCGTTCTCGGTCATCCGGCGGATCTCCTCCAGAACCGCCGGCAGGGTGGGCAGTCCGGTGGCCTTGTCGTAGAGCCGGCTGCGAAGCCTGAGCCACTCGGCCCGGAGGGCGAAGAAGTCCCTGACGGGCTTCTGGTCCATCAATTCCTGGCCAGAATGGTGGCCACCCTTTCCACCAGCTCCTGGGGGGAGAACGGCTTGCAGATGTAGTCCACCGCCTCCTCCTGCAGGGCGGCCATCTTGTCCTTGGGTTCCACCTTGGCCGTCAGCATGGCCACCGGGATGGAGGCGGTGGATTCCTCGACCTTCAGGATCTTGAGGAGCTCCATGCCGTCCAGGTCCGGCATCATTATGTCCAGGAGGATCAGGTCCGGCTTCTCCCGGTACATCTGCTGCAGGGCTTCATGCCCGGTGAGGGCCGAGAACACCGAGTAGCCCGCCCCCTCCAGCACCAGTTTGACGAAGTCCAGCAGGTCCTCCTCGTCGTCCACCACCATGATCCGGTACTTCCTCGCCTCGTCCATCTATCAGCTCCTTGATTGAAGAGAACTGCCTTGATTGGGAAACATGGCCCCGTCCCGGCGGCCGGTTAAGTCCCCTGGAATCCGAGCCCGCCCCTCACCCCTTGGCCAGCGGCAGGTCGAAGACGAACTCGGTCCCCTGTCCCAGCACGCTCTTGACCCCGATCTCGACGCGGTGGGCGTCCAGGATGGACTTGACGATGGCCAGTCCCAGGCCCACCCCGCCGTAGCGCCTGGTGGACGAGCCGTCCAGCTGCTGGAAGCGCGCGAAAACCTTGTGGATGGAGTCCGGCGGTATTCCGATCCCGGTGTCGGATACGGTGACCCGCACCAGGTCGCCCCCCTGGGGCGCCGCCCTGATGGTCACCCCGCCCTGGCTGGTGAACTTGACGGCGTTGATTATCAGGTTGTCCATCACCTGTCCGATACGCTCCCGGTCGGCCAGCACCCGCACCCCCTCGGGCACCTCCAGCTTGACCCACAGCTTCTTCTTCTCCAGCTCGGTGTGCAGGGTGTCCGCCACCTCGTCCAGCAGCGGCTTCAGATCGAAGGGCCTGATCTCCACCGCCAGGTGGCCGGCCTCGATGGTGGTGAAGTCCAGCAGCTCCTTGATCTGCCGCATCAGCCTCCGGATGTTGCGGCGCATCACCTCCAGGCCGTTGTGCTGGGTGTCGGTCAGCGGGCCCAGTTTCTCCATGGCCAGGTAGTCGGCGTATCCGGCGATGGCCGTCAGCGGCGTCCGCAGCTCGTGGGAGATGTTGGCGATGAACTCGCTCTTGAGCTGGTCCAGCTTGCGCAGCTCCAGGTTGGCCTGGGACAGCTGCTCGTAGGACTCGGCCAGCGCCTCCAGGTTCTCCTTGAGCTGCAAGGCCATCTGGTTGAAGTTCTGGGCCAGCTCCCCGATCTCGTCGTCGGAGCGGACGGCCACCGCCTGCTCCAGCTGGCCCCGGCCCATCTCCCGGGCGGCCACCGTCAGCCGGCTGATGGGTTCGGTGATCTGCCGGGCGGCGGCGTAGGCCAAAGCGGCCCCCAGCAGCACGAAGACCAGCGTCAGCAGCAGCACCTGGAGCAGGGTGTTGCGGAACAGCTGCACCAGGGCGTCGAACGAGGCCAGGTAGCGGACCGAGAGCCGGTGCCGCCCCCACTCCTCGACGTAGGGGGTGACGATCTCCAGCCGCCGCGCCCCGCCCTCCAGCGTCACCTCCTGCCAGGTGATGTCCAGCCGCTTCACCCGCTCCATCAGGCCGGGGTCGGTCACCAGGGGCTTCTCCCGGCCCAGCAGGGCCCCGGTCTCCAGGTCCCGGCTGTCGAACTTGATCTCCCCGTTGATGTCCAGGATCTGGATGCGGTCCACGTAGCGGTTCATGGACATCAGATTGGAGACGATCTCGCGGAACTTGTAGTAGCCCGAGGCGTAGTAAAGCTCGTAGCCCTGGCAGAGAGGGGCCACCGTCATCTGGGCGAAGGAGACCCCGCTGTCCGCGATCTCCTGGCGCATCTGGCGGTTGCGGACCACCAGGGTGGCCGCCGCGTTTACCAGCAGGATGATGACCACCAACAGGCTGATGGTGGCGGCGAATTTCAGCTTGAGGCTCTTCATGTCTGTCCCGTTCTACCGGCGGGCCGAACCGTTCAGCCGGCTGCAGGCCAGGAGTATTATCCCGGTCCCCAGGGCCAGGCTCACCAGCCCGGCCAGCAGGATGCGGGCCCAGAGGCCTCTCCACTGGTCGGCCCATGACCGGTAGCTGACGATGTACCGCACCGAGACCCGGTGCCTGCCCCACTCCTCCAGGTAGGGCACCACGATGTCCAGCCGGCCGGACCCGTCCTCGCCCCGGGTCATCCGGCAGGTGATGTCCAGGCCCTTGACCGCGGCCAGCATCTCCGGATTGTCGATGACCCCGGGCCGGTCCGGCTTGCCCTCGTCGAACTCGCGGGAGTCGAACAGGACCCGGCCCTCGACGTCCACCAGCGCCAGGGCCAAGAGGTCCGGGTTCATCCGCATGACCTCGCCCACCATCTCGCGGAACTTGTAGTAGCCCGAGGCGTAGTAGCTGTCGTAGGCCTCGGCCACGGTCCGGGCGCTCATCCGGGCGAAGGCGAAGGCGTCCTGGCTGTACTGCCGCTTCAGGGCCGGGCCGGTGAAGGCGACTATCAGCAGGTTGTGCAGCAGCAGCAGCCCCAGGTACAGGCCCACCCCGGCCGCCGCCAACGGCATTCTCTTCATGGGTTTCATCTCCTGAAGGAAATTTCCGAGATCAGCACCATCCCGTCCTGCCGCGGCCTGAATTCCAGCCGCCGGCAGTGGGCGGAGGTCTGGTTCCTGACGTAGAGCGGGATCAGGGGCATGTCCGCCAGCCCCGCGGCCAGGGCCTGCTGCAGCAGGACCATCCGGTCGCGGGACTCCAGGGTGCGTCCGGCAATAAAAGGACGATCCTCATTTTACAAGGAATCCCCGCCTACGACGGGCTTCGGCGGACATGCGGGAATGCATGAACTTTCTGGAAACGATTTGTTCCTGTTTTGAAATTGCTTAAGGCCATGCGCCGGCCCGCGGCTTTACGGCTTCCTGGCTGAATATATCTATATAAATATAGGTTTTATCCCCTGTCCATGCTCGGCCGATCCGGTTTTTTAAATGGTGAGTATTTGAATTTCCCTTTATCAATGATACAGCAGTGGCTTGTCAGCATATTGCTATACATTTAACATCATCCGTGGCTCATGGCTTCCTTATAAAATAGTTTTCTACTTTTTCCTCCGGAACTCCGCCGCCAGCACCAGCCCGTCGCTGCGCGGCGCCCAGGCCAAGCCCTGGCGCACCCCGTAGCAGTACTCCCGGACGTAGAGGGGCACGTAGGGCAGGTCCTCCATGGCGATCCCCACGGCCCTCTTGAGCAACGCCTGGCGCCGGGCCGGATCGAACTCCCGGTCGGCCTCCGCCAGCAGCAGGTCCAGGGCCGGATTGGAGTAGCCGGAGACGTTGTTGCATCCCATACCGCCCGTGGCCTGGCTGTGGAGCTCGTTGAGCATCTCGCCGGCGTCCCCGAACCCAAAGCCGAAGCCCATCAGGTAGAAATTTGACTTTCCGGAATAGATGTCGCGGTAGAGGTCCTCCCAGGAGACCGTGTCCACCCGCAGGGCGATGCCGACCTCGGCCAGCTGGGGGACAAGCGACGCGCCCACCGGCCAGGCGGCCGAGGACATCTCCAGGACCAGCCTCAGGCTGTCGGCAAAACCAGCCTGGCGCAACAGGGCCCTGGCCCGGGCCGGGTCCCTCGCCAGCTTCGGCAGGTCGGGGTCGTAGCCGACCACGGCCGGCGGCACCGTCTGCCAGGCCGGCTGGGTGTAGCCATGGTAGGCCTCCAGCGACAGCCGCTCTCGGTCCACGGCCAGCGAGATGGCCCGCCGGACCCTGTGGTCGGCCACCGGGTTTTTGGGAAACCGGACGGAGAGATTGAACCCCAGCACCCCCACCGAAGCGCAGGGCCAAACCAGCAGGTCTATTCCCTTGGCCGCCTCAAGGTATCTCCTCTGGCCCTCGGACACCGAGGCGTCGAAATCTATTTCACCCCGGACCAGGGCCGACGCCCTTTCCTCCTCGCGGTGGATGTTGCGGAACTCGGCCAGCCTGAATCCGGGCGCGTCCCCCCAGTAGCCGTCGAACCGTTCCAGCAGCACCCCCCGGTTCGGAAGCAGGCGGACGAACCGGTAGGGCCCGGTGCCCACCGGCATGGAATCCGGCTGGCTCCCCATGGGGATGACGGCCACCTGGGTCAGGATGTTGACCATGGTCGGCTGGGGCCGGCTGGTGGCAATCTCCACCGAGCCCGGATCAACGACGCTGACCCTCTTGATGCCGGATAGCATGCCCCGGAACACCGAGCCCGTGTCCTGCCAGGCCCGCTTCAAACTATAGGCGGCATCCTCGGCGGTCATTGGCCGGCCGTCGTGGAACCGCACCCCGGAGCGAAGTTGGAAGCGCCAGGTCAGGTCGTCCGGGTTTGAGTAGCCGGTGGCCAGGCCGGGCACCAGCTTGAGGTTGGGATCGAAGGCCACCAGCCCTTGGTAGATGTTGGCCAGCACCGTTACGGTCACCGCCTCGTCCTGCCGGTGGGGGTCAAGGCCGACCACCCCGCCCTCGTTGGCGAGGATCAGCGTCTCCTTGCCGTCTCGCCCGCAGCCTCCATAAAACAGAAGGCAGAAAGCAGAGATTAGAACGGCGGAGCCAAGCCGGTTATAGGATGTGGGTTTCTCGCCACAGCCCACTAGCGATTTCCACATTCTGCGTTTTTGTTTCTGCCTTGGCCTCACCTCTTGTTGACCTCCTTGGCGAAGATCAGCATGTCCAGGCGGGGCTGCCAGGACACTTTTTCGGAGACCGCGTAGATCTCGTCCTCGACGTAGAGCGGTATCCGCGGCAGGTCGGCCATCACCAGCCTCATGATCTCCTGAAGGGCCCTCAGGCGCTGGGCTTGGTCCAGATAGCCGGACGAGGCCACGATCATCCGGTCGGCCCCCGGATTCCGGTACCTTCCCCTGTTGTCCCGGCCGTAGCCGTCCTTTGTGCTGTGGATGACGTCGTCGAACAGGTCCGAGGCGTCGCCCGAGATGGAGATGGAGCCCAGCAGGAAGAAGCTGCTGGTGTCCTGGGCAACGAAGTACTCCTCCCTCTCCCTGACGTTCAGCTCCAGCTCGATCCCGACCCCGGCCATCTGCCGCTTGAGCTCCCGGCCAAAGGAGAGCCTGGTGTCCGGCAGCAGCAGGGCCAGCTTGAGCCCCTGGCCGTAACCGGCCGCCCGCAGCAGGGCCCGGGCCCGGGCCGGATCGTGCCTCAGCTCCGGCAGGCCGGGATGGTAGCCGAAAATGGCCTGGGGCACCAGCTGGGTGGCCGGCGATCCGAAACCCAGCACGTTCTGCTGTATCAGGGTCTGCCGGTCGATGGCCAGGGAGACCGCCTGCCGCACCCGCCGGTCGCTGAAAGGCCTGATGGTGGTGTTGATGCCCAGGTAGCGCAGGGCCAGCCCCGGCCGCCGCTCCAGCCGGTAGCCCCTGGCCGGATTGTCGATCAGCTCCCGGGCTGTTTCCGGAGGCACCTCGTTGACGATGTCGGCCGCGCCGCTTTGGAGAAGCCGCCCGATGTCCCCGGGACGCCCGAAGACGGTGAAGGCCACCTGGCGGAAGTCGGGCTTTGGCCCCCAGTACCCGTCCCAGCGCGTCATCCTCACCGAGCGTTTGCGGTCGAACGACTGCAGGCGGTAGGGGCCGGTCCCCACCGGCGCCATCTCGAACCCGGCGTCACCGTACTTCCGGTGGTACCCGGCCGGGATGACGTAGGCGCCGATGAGCTTGTTGAGCAGGATGGGATAGGGTCTCCTGGTCCTGACGACCACCGTCCGGTCGTCGGCCTTGAAGATGGTGTCCACCGCCACGAAGTTGCCCTTGAGGTCCGAGGCCGGATCGCTCTTGGCCCGCAAAAGCGAATAGACCGCGTCGTCGGCGTCCATGGCCGATCCGTCGTGGAAAAGCACTCCAGGCCGCAGCCGGAATACCCAGGTCAGGTCGTCCGGGTTCTCCCAGGCTTGGGCCAGAAGCGGACGGATCTTCATCTGGGGATCGAACTCCACCAGGGCCTCGAACATGTTGCCCTGGACCGAGACGCTTATCACCTCGGACTTGAGGTGCGGGGTGAGGCACAGGGGCAGTCCGCGGCCGGCGATCACCAGCTCGTCCCGGGACGCGCCGGGACGGCATGAGAACACCAGGGCCGCGGCCGTAAACCACAACAGGACGGATCTCATATCAGCCTCCGGATATCATGGTTGCCGCCCTCCGGACCATCTCAGCTCGGCCAGGTTCAGGCTCCCGTCCAGCCGGGGGACGAAGGCCAGCCGGCGGTGGTGGGCGTAGGTGCGGCTCCGGGCGTAGGCCGGGATCAGCGGCATGTCCTCCAGGGCCAGGGCCATGGCCCGGTGCAACAGCTCGATCCGGCGTCGATTGTCCAGGGTGGAGCCGGCCTGCTCGATGAGCCGGTCCATCTCCGGGTTCCGGTAGCCGCCCCAGTTGGAGCTGCCGTACTGGCGGTTATCCGGGGAGTGCAGGCAGGCGTCCAGGAAGTCGGAGGCGTCCCCGGAGCTGCACGACCAGCCCACGAAGAAGAAGGGGCTGCGGCCGGCCGACATCCTCTCGGTCAGCCCGGCCCAGCTCAGCACCCTGACCCTTGTCTTGATGCCCAAGCTGGCCAGCTGCTCGACTATCACCGGGGCCGAGCGGTTGGCCGCGGCCGGGGTCACCTCCAAAGTCGCGGCGAAACCCCGGGGGTAGCCGGCCCGGGCCAAAAGCTTCCTGGCCCTTGCCAGGTCTGGGCGCTCGGGCCGGTGTTCCGGAAGGTATCCCACCACATAGGGCGAGACGAACTGGTCGCTGGGATGCGCGTCCAGCTCGATGCGCTCTATCCAGGCCTTGGGGTCCAGCGCCCAATAGATGGCCTGCCGAACCTCCCTCTTGGAGAACGGGCCGGGGCGGGACAGGCTCATCCCCAGGAAACCGACCGACAGGCCGGGTATGATCTCGAGCCTGATGTCTGCGGCGCCCCGGTCCCGCTCCAGCTCGGCCTGGCTGATGTCCCTGGCCAGGTGGATATCCCCCCGGACCAGGGCCTCCAGCCTCCGCCCCCGGTCCTCGTAGAAGCCCAGGCGCACCCGCCCGAAGTGGGGCTTAGGCCCCCAGTATTCCCGGTTGGCCGCCAGCACCAGCTCCCGGTCGGGTCCCAGGGACTCGAATCGGTAGGGGCCGGTGCCCACCGGCCGGACGATGGTGTCCGGCTGGCCCTGGGGGACGATGGCGATGAAGGTCAGCTTGTTGAGCAGCACTGGAGACGGACGGATGGTGTGCAATTCGACCGTCAGCCCGTCCACTATCCGGACCTCGCCGACCGTGGCCAGGTAATGGCCCATCTCCGTGCCCCGGACCCGGTCCAGGCTGAACTTGACGTCGGCCGCGTCGCAGGGCGTGCCGTTGTGGAACCTCACCCCGGGCCGCAGATGGAAGCGCCAGACGTTCTCGCCCGGGTTCTCCCAGGAGACCGCCAGGCTGGGAACGATCCGCATCCGGCCGTCGAACTCGACCAGCCGGTTGTAGATGTTGTCCATCACGGCGAAGGAGACGCTTTCGTCGTGCCGGTGGGGGTCAAGCCCCAACAGGTCTCCCTCCAGGCCCACCGACAGCTCGGCCGGCCCATCCGCCACCCGGCAACCGCCGGCCGCAAAGCCCAGCAGGCAGATCAACGAGGCTCCGGTCGCAAAATCCGACCATTTCATGGCACGAATCCCTCCCGCAAGATGGCTCACTTTGCCCAGGAGATCTCGATCAGTTTAACCCTGGCGTCCTGCCTGGGTGTGAAGTTCACCTGCCGGCTGACACCGTAGGCCCGGTTCCTGATGTACAGCGGTATCAGGGGCATGTCCTCCATCACCGCCTTCTGGATCATATGGAGGATCCCGATCCTCTCCTTGTGGTCCAATGTCCGGTTGCTCTGCTCTATCAACCGGTCCACTCCCGGGTTGCTGTAGCCGCTGTGGTTGGCGTATCCGTAGCCCGTCTCGGTCCTGGTGTGCAGACAGGCGTCGTAGAGGTCGGAGGCGTCCCCCGAGCTGCAGGCCCATCCGATAAGGTAGAATTGGCTTTCCCGGCGCTTCAGGCGCTGGGTGAACCCGGTCCATTCCATGCCCGCCACCTCGACCCTGACGCCTATCCTCCCCAGCTGCCGGGCGATGACCGGTCCGCTGGAGAGGGCGGCGCTGGTCGACAGTTCTAGCTTCAGGTCGAAGCCGCGGCCGCGGCCCGCCTCGTTCAGCAGCTTCTTGGCCCGTTCCAGGTCGGGCCTCTTCACTTCCTCCCCGGCATGGTAGCCCACGATGTATGGGGAAACAAGCTGGTTCCAGGGCTCGGCCTCCATGCCGGACATGCTGACGATCTCGGCCGGGTCCAGCGCCCAGAAAATGGCCTGCCGCACCCTCCTGCTGGACAGGGGACCCCCGGCCCCCAGATTGACGCCGAGATGGCTGACGCCCAGGCCCGGCCGGCTTAGGTAGTTAAGCCCGGGATGGGCCAGTATCCTCTCCCTGGACTCACCCTCCATGTCCCTGGCCAGAAGTATCTCCCCGGTCGTCAAGGCCTGAAGGCGTTCCCGGTCTTCCGGGATCACCTTGAAGGTGGCCTTGAGGATGGCGGGCCTGCCCCCCCAGTATCCCTCTTTGGCCTTGAGGCTTAAGAACTCGCCCTTCCTATAATCCAGGAAGACGTAGGGGCCGGTGCCCTCCGGCCTGGTCATCGGTTTCTGGCAGCCCCGGGGCACTATGGCCACGAACGTCAGCTTGTTCAAAAGGACCGGCACCGGCTTGTCTGTGGTCAGCTCCACCGTCAGGCTGTCGATCTCCGTTGCTTTGCTTACCTGTGAGATGTAGTGGCCTATCTCCGTGTTCTTGGCCCGGCTCAGGCTGTAGACGACGTCCCCGGCCAGGCAGGGGGCGCCGGAATGGAACCTCACCCCCGGCCTTAGGCGGAAACGCCAGGTGAGATCGTCCGGATTCTCCCAGGTGACGGCCAGCGCCGGGGTGATCCGCATCTGGCCGTCGAAGGCGACCAGGGGGTCGAAGATGTTCGACAGCACGGAATGGGTGACGCTGTCATCGTGGAGGTGCGGGTCGACGGTGACGATGTCGTCCTCCATGGCCAAACAGAGGGTCCGGTTTTCCATGTGGCCGGGTCGGCAAGAAAGCAGGGCGAGGAGGCCCAACAACTGCAGATCCCTTGGCTTCATTTTCTCCCTCCGTTTGACGGTCGGGCGAGGCGGTCGGACTCCCTGGCAACGTCCCTCATTTTACGGGCAGGACCTCCTTCCCCAGCACCATCATGTCCAGGCGGGGCGTCCAGGCGATCCTGCTCGACACCCCGTAGATCTCCTCCTCGATGTAGAGCGGCACCCGGGGCAGGTCTTCCATGCAGCGGGCCATGATGGCCTGCAACGACCTCAGCCGCTGGGCTTGGTCCAGCTGGCCGGCCGAGGCCTCGATCATGCGGTCGATCTCCGGGTTTCGGTAGCCGCCCCGGTTGGTCTGCCCGTAGCCCCCGGTCCGGCTGTGGATGGCGTCCTCGAACAGGTCCGAGGCGTCGCCCGAGGTGGCGGATACGCCGAACAGGAAGAAACCGGCGGTGTCCACCGCGGCGAAGAACTGCTCGCGGCTCACCACGTTCAGGCTGATCCTGAAACCGGCCCCGGCCAGCTGGCCCTGCAGCTCGCGCCCCACCCCCAGACGCACCTCGGGGACGGTCAACGTAACGTCCAGCCCCCGGGGATACCCCGCCTCGGCCAGAAGCCGCCTCGCCCCGGCCGGGTCGGGGGCTGGGTCCGGAAGTGCCGGGTTGTAACCGAACACCGCCTGGGGCACCAGCTGGCTGGCCGGCTGGCCGAATCCCAGGTTCAGGCCTTTCACCAGTCCGGCCCTGTCCACGGCCGCCGAAAGGGCCCGGCGCACCTTGAGCTGGTTGAACGGACTCCTCCCGAAATCGTACCCCAGGTACCTGAGGGTGAGGCCCGGCCGGCTGACCAGGCTGAAGGCCGGATCCGGGTTTTCCCTGAGCCCGGCGGCCCGGGACACGTCCACCTGGGAGACGATGACGGCCTTGCCCGACATCAAAAGCCCGACGGCCTGGTCCTGGTCCTCCAGGCTCATGATGATCATTTTTCCATAGGAAGGCGGCCGGCACCAGTAGCCGGAAAAGGCCGACAGGGTCAGCGGACCGCCGGTCGGGAACGACTCGAAGCGGTAGGGGCCGGTGCCCACGGGTTTTTCGGAGAATCCCCGGTCGCCTAGCCTCTCCATCGCCGGCCGGGGGACGATGAAGACGTTGACCAGCCGGTTGAGCAGCAGGGGGTAGGGCCTTTTGGTCCTCAGCCTGACCGTGTGGTCGTCGACCCTGATAATCGAATCGACCATGATGAAATCGGCCTTGAGGGCCGAGGCCTGGTGCCCCCTGGCCCGCGACAGCGAGTAGACAACGTCGTCGGCCGTGAGCCTGGTCCCGTCATGGAATACGACTTCTTCGCGCAGGTTGAAGACCCAGTTCAGATCGTCCGGATTCTCCCAGCTTCGGGCCAGAAGCGGGCGGATCTTCATCTGGGGGTCGAACTCCACCAGCCCCTCCAGGATGTTGGCCTGCACCGAAAAGGTTATCTGCTCGGACCTGAGATGCGGGGTCAGGGTCAGGGGCCGGCCCCGGTGGACCACCGTCAACTGGTCGCCAACCCGCTGGGCTCCGCATCCCAGAACTGCCGCCAGCAACGCTGCCGGCAGGATGTTACCTGATATCGGCGGGAGCTTTGGCAAACCGCACCTCCTTTGCCAGCAGCATCAGGTCGGCCCTGGGCCGCCAGTCGATCCGGGCCGAAACCCCGTAGACGTCGTCGCCCACCACCAGCGGGGCCCTCGGCATGTCGTCCATCGCCAGAGCCATTATCTCCTGAAGGGCCTGCCGCCTTTGCACCTGGTCGGTCAGGAGCGAAGCCTTTTCGATCATCAGGTCCATCCTCCGGTTGCGGTAGCCCCCTCGGTTTGTCTGGCCGTATCCCCCGGTCCGGCTGTGGATGGCGTCATCCATCAGGTCGGCGGCGTCGGCCGACAGGCTGGAGGCGCCCATCAGGAAGAAACCGGCCGTGTCCACCGCCCGGAAGAACTCCTCCCGGCTCCAGGCCAGCAGTTCGAGCCGTATGCCGGCAGCCTTCATCTGTTTGGCCAACAGCGCCCCCAGTCCCAACCTAGCGTCCGGCAGGGTCAGGACCAGGTCGATGCCGCCGGGGTATCCGGCCTCCCGCAGCAGCCTCCGCGCCTCCGCCGGGTCGTAGGCCAGGGGCGGCAGCTCCGGATTGAACCCGAACACGCCGGAGGTCACCAGCTGGCTGGCCGGCGCCCCGAAGCCGGCATAGGCCGAATCGATGATCTCCCTCCGGTCGACCGCCAGGGCCACCGCCCTTCTCACCCGCCTGTCGCGGAAGGGGCGGCTCCGGCAGTCGAAGCCCAGGTACCTCATCAGCAGGCCGGGACGGCTGATGATGCGGTATCTGGCCGGGGCGGCTTGGGCCAATCCCCTGGCCGAGTCGGCGTCGACCTGGGTGACGATGTCCGCCTCGCCCGCGGCCAGCATGGCCAGGGCCGGACCAAGCTTCCATTGGCTCCAGACCACCAAGCGGCGGACCTCGGGCCGCTCCGCCCAGTATCCCTCCCAGCGATCCAGGACGAGCGGCCCGCCCTCGGGGAACGACGCCAGGCGGTAGGGTCCCGTGCCCACCGGCGCCCTTGCGAAACGCTGTTCGCCCAGACGCTCGGCCGCCCCGGCGGGGATGATGAACACGTTGATCAGCTTGTTGGGCAGGGCCGGACAGGACCGGGTGGTGGCCATCCTGACGGCGCTTCTGTCAAATGCCTCAATGGAACGGACGTCTGAGAAGTTGCCCTTGAGAACCGATCCGGGGTGGGACCGGGCCCTCTCCAGGGAGTAGGCCACGTCCCTGGCGGTCAGCTCGGTCCCATCGTGGAACTTGATCCCCGGGCGGATCCGGAAAATCCAGGTGGTGTCGTTCGGACATTCCCATCCCTCGGCCAGCGACGGCCTGATCTCCATCTCGGGCGACAGTGCCACCAGGGCCTCATAGATGTTGGACTGCACCGAGACGGTGACCACCTCGGCTTTTAGATGAGGGGCCAGGGTCAGGGGCCAGCCCCGGTGGACCACCGTCAGCGTCCGGTCGCCAACCAGCTGGGCGCAGCCGGGGATCATGGCCGCCAGCGCCGCCAGGGCCGTTATATATCTATATAATACTCGCATGCGATCGCTATGGCCTGAAACCGACCTCCTTCCCCAGCACCATCATGTCCAGGCGGGGCGTCCAGGCGATCCCGGCGGTGGCCCCGCTGACCTGGTCCTCCACGTAAAGCGGCACCATGGCCACGTCCCGGCAGACCAGCTCCATCGCCTGCTGGATGAGTCCCAGCCGGCGTTCCTGCGAGAAGCAGGTGTCCGAGGTCTCGATCAGGCGGTCCACCTCGGGGTTGGCGTAGCGCCCGTAGTTGTTGATCCCGTAGCCCCCGCCCCTGGAGTGGATGGCCTCGTCCAGCAGGTCCGAGGCGTCGCCCGAGGAACTGCCGTACCCGATGTAGAAGAAGGCGGCGGTGTCCAGCGCCCGGAAGAACCTCTCGCGGGAAAGCAGGTTCAGGGTCAGCTTGATACCGGCCGGCCTCATGTGCTCCTGAAGCCGGCGGCCCACCGCCTCCCGCTGCTCGGGCAGCACCAGCGTCAGCTCCAGCCCCCGGGGGTGGCCGGCCTCGGCCAGCAGCTCCGAGGCCCGCTTGGGGTCGTAGGGAAGCGGCGGCAGGCGGTCGTTGTGCCCGAAGACCGTGGAGGGCACGGACTGGTTGGCCGGGATGCCGTACCCGTGGCAGACGGTCTCCACCAGGTCCCGGCGGTCGACCGCCAGCTGCATCGCCTGCCGCACCAGGGGATTGTCGAAGGGCCTGGCCGCCCAGCGGAAGCCCAGATAGCGCAGCACCAGGCCGGAGCGGCGGTGGATGCGGTAGCGGCTGGAACCGGGATCGTCCAGGCGGCGGGCGGCCGCCGGGTCCAGCAGCGGGACGACTGTCGGCTGGTCTCCGGATTCCAGCAGGCGCCTGATGTCGTCGGCACCGGCGGCCTCGACCAGCCGCACCTGTCCGAAGCCCGGCCTCTTCCCCCAGTAGCCGGAAAAGGCCTCCAGAACCAGGGGCCCGCCGGCCGGATAGCTTTTGAGATAGTAGGGCCCGGTGCCCACCGGGGACTGGTCGAACTTCCCCGGACCCATGGCGGTGAAGGCATCCATGGGGACGACGAAGACCGACACCAGTTTGTACAGCAGCAGTGGGAAGGGGCGCCTGGAGGTGATCCTGACCGTCAGCCCGTCAACGGCCTCTATGGACTCGATCTGGACGAAGTTGGCCCGCAGCGAGGACCCCGAGTCTTCCCTGGCGCGCTTCAGCGAGAAGACCACGTCGGACGCGGTCAGCGGGGCGCCGTTGTGGAAGGTTACCCCGCGGCGCAGCCGGAACACCCAGGTCCTGGGGTCGGGGGTCTCCCAGGTCTCGGCCAGCAGGGGCGACACCCTCATCCTGGGGTCGAATTCCACCAGGCCCTCGTAGATGTTGGACTGCACCATCATGGTGAAGAGCTCGGGCATGCCGTGTGGCACCAGGGTGATCGGCCACCCCTGCCCGGCCACCACCAGGACCGGCGGCTGTTTTGCCGGCCCGCCGCAGCCGGCCAGCGCGGCCGCCAGGGCCATGGCGGCTATGGCGCATCGGTGTTTCATTGCGGCTCCTCGCTGCTCTTTGTGTTTTTCGTGCGGCCCTTGCGGCGCGGACATCGGGATTGCGCGCCAGCGGCAAAGGGCGCCATCAAGCCCCGTGTCCAGCCTTCATTCGCTCCAACTGCGACCCTGCCTTCTCCAGCCAGGCGGCATTGCCGATCACCGTAAAATGCTCCCGGGCCTGGGTCAGCAAGTCCGCTGCCTCCCCGTGCCTTTTCCGGCCGATCAGGAACTCGGCCAAGCGGTATTGGGCGATCGACAGGTCGTGCGCCTGTTTGAGTTCCTTATAGAGCAAGATCGACTCCCGGAAACGGCCCTCGGCGGCTCCGTCCTCGCCGCCGGCGGAGGCCACCCGGGCCGCCAGCAACAACGCCCCTGCCCGACCGGACTTGGAGCCAAGCTCCTCAGCCAATCTTAACGCTTTCCCGGCGCGTTCGGCCGCCTCCGGCCGCCGCCCCGAGAGGGCCAGCTCGCCGAAAAGCAGCTCGTTCCGGCGGACAACCTCCCTGATGCCCAGCTTCTCCGCCAGTGTTTGCGATTTCTCCAGCAGCTCCCCGGCCCGCGCCGGGTCCGACCTTTCGAGATGATTCCGGGCGAGGTTGCTCAGGCAAAAGGCCTGGCCCTTCTGGTCCCCGATCGCCTGAAGCAGGCTCAGCGCCTTCGTCAGGTTCTCCAGTCCGCTGGCGTGGTCGCCCAGAAAACCCCGGGCGACGCCTATGTTGTTGTGGCTGTATGCCTGGCCGTAGAGATCGCCTATCTCCTCCTGAATGTCCAAGGCCCGGCGGTAATGCTCCAGGGCCAGGTGATAATCGCCCAGGCTGTTGTGCAAAAAGCCCAAGTTGTTCAGGCTTTCCGCCTGCCCGTAGCGGTCGCCGATCTCCTCCCTTATCATCGAAGAGGCCCGGTGGCAGTCGAAGGCCCGGGGAAGATCGCCAAGCAGGGCATTCACCGACCCCAGATAGCTGAGGGTTATCGCCTTCCCCTTACGGTCGCCTGCCGCCTCCTGTATCGCCAGCGATCTGCCGAAGCAATCGATGGCTTCCGGATAATCCCCGGTGTGCCAGCTGACAACGCCGATGTTGCTGAGGCTGGTGGCCTGGCCCGACCGGTCGCCGACTTCCTCCTGCAGCTCCAGGGACCGCCGGTAGTGCTCCATGGCCCCGGGATAGTCGCCGAGAACGTGGCATACGTAACCGAGGCTGTTGAGGCTGGCCGCCTGCCCCTTCCCGTCGCCGATCCCCCGATAGATCGACAGGGATTCCCCGGCCGCGTCGCGCATTGCTTCATACCGGCCGGCGACGGCGTGGATGTCGCCCAGCCGCTGCTTGAACTCGGCCACGGCCCTCCTGTCGCCCAGACGGCCGGCGATGGCCAGGCCTCGCTCCACATCGGCCAGCGCCCTATCGCTCCTTCCCATCAGGTAAAGGACCTTCGCCCGGCACTGGTGGACGTGGACCAGCTTCCCGTGGTCTATCCCGCCTCCGGCCTTCAAGCGGCTCAGCACCACGATGCCGCCTATAAATCGAACCGCCTGCAGCCTGACGGCAGCCGCCGGCCGGCCGGAAACCTCATCGCCCGATTCCGCATATCCGGCCTCTCACTTCCCCCGGGGATCCCAGCGGAACTCCTTGGCCAGGATCATCTCGTCGCTGCGCGGCGTCCACTGCAGCCCCTTCTTGACCCCGTAGCAGGTCCTCTGGAAGTACAGCGGTATCAGCGGCAGGTCCTGGGCGACGATGGCCATGGCCTTCTGCAGCAGCTCCTGGCGCCCGGCCGGGTCGAACTCGCTGAAGGCCGACTGGATGATGGAATCCAGCCGCGGGTTGGAGTACCCGGTGTTGTTGCGGTGCCCCAGCTCACCGGGGGCGTGGCTGTGCAGTTCGTTGATCCCCTCGCTGGCATCGCCGTAGCTGAAGGCCAGCCCGTACATGTAGAACGGCACCGTCCCCTGCTCGATGCCGCGGTACAGGCTATCCCAGGCCACGGTGTCGGCGGTCAGCCTGATCCCGGCCTCCGCCAGCTGCCCCTCCAGCAGCTCTCCCACCCGATGGTTCATGGGCTTCAGCAGTAGCCTCAATTCCAGGCCTTTTGCGAACCCGGACCCGGCCAGCAGCCTCCTGGCGGCGCCCACGTCCCTTTCCGGAACGGGCAGGCCCGGGTTATAGCCCAGCACCGTCGGGGGAGCAATCTGATTGGCGGGCTGGCCTTGCCCGCCCAGGACCTCCCGCACCAGCTGCTCGCGATCCACGGCCAGGGAGACGGCCCGCCTCACCCGCGGGTCGGCCAAGGGGTTGCCCCCCCTCCCGGGCTTCAGATCCCCCCCCAGCAGCCAGACGGTGGTGTATGGCGTCTCCCTGATGAGCGCCCGGCCGTCTCCTTCCAGACGGCGCCGTTGGTCCGTCCCCAGCAGGGCGTCGACGTCCGCCTCCCCGGACAGCAGCAGCCGCAGCCGCTCATCGTCGTCGGGAACGCAGCGGAACTCGGCTTGTACGAAATGGGGGCGGCTGCCCCAGTAGCCCTCGAACCGGTGCAGGGCCACGCCCCGCCGTTCCAGAAAACGGACGAAACGGTAGGGTCCGGTACCCATCGCCGCCTCGCCCGGCTCGAAGTTCCGGGGCATGATGGACACCGCCGCCAGCAGGTTTATCAGCATCGGCCGGGGCTGGTCGGTGCGCACTTCGACCGTCAGGCTGTCCAGGGCGTTGATCCGATAGACCACCGACATGTCGCCGGCGAAAATGGAGCGGGGGTGCTCCCTGGCCCGCTTCAGGCTGTAGACCACGTCCTCGGCCCTCACCGGGCGGCCGTCGTGGAAGCGCGCTTCGGGCCTTAGGTGGAAGCGCCAGGCGTTGCTGTGGGGATTGTCGTAGCCCTTGGCCAGCATCGGCACCACCCTCAGGTTGGGATCCATCCCCACCAGGCCCTCGTAGACGTTGGCCAGGATGTTGATGGTGACGAACTCGTCCTGGGTGTGCGGGTCCAGGCTGACCGCCCCGCCGTTCATGGCCACCACCAGCACCGTCCGCCGCCCCGGGCCGCAGCCGGCCAGCGCGGCGAACATCAGCCAGGCTATGGCGATGTATCTGGCTGATTCGCGCAAGGTTTCCAACGGCTCAACGCGCACTGGGAAAACCTCGGTTTATTCGTTCCATGTTTTCTGTGATCTCTGCTGCGCGCTTTAGACTGCAAGTCCGATTGATTTGAGGGAACCTCTAAAAATATCTCTTTTGGATGTTGGTCATGCTTCGACGGGTTCGGCAAACTCACCGCAAGCTGGGCTCAGCATGACCCGGTAAATACGGCATTTTGTCATGTTGAGCGAAGTCGAAACATTGACAAAATGCGATATTTTGAGTATCCAATCTTCTCGGGAAACATAACCATTGGCGCCATTGTGGATGCTCAACGCATCCATGATGGCGTAAGGGGTCTGGGGCGCAGAGCGAGGACGTCCACGGCCGAAAGCGGAAGCGAAGGCCGGACAGATGACCATAGATTGCAGTTTAATACGCCCATTATCATAGACTTGCCTATAATGCAAAGCCCTGCGCCCCAGCGCCTCTTTCGCCCTTTCTGGGCGGTCAGAAAGGGCAAGAGGAAAATACCCTTTCGCTATCCTTAAGCAAATTATCTAATCTGCCTGAAACGTTTGGATAGTCAAATGCGATATTTTGAGGTGCCCTTGAAAAAACAGCGTCAATCCGCGTCCAAAAACCCTACGTTTTAAGCGGCTTCTTCTTGGCCGCCGGGAAAAGGATGTTGTTGAGGATCAGCCGGTAGCCGGGCGAGTTGCGGTGAAGGCGGAGGTCGGTGGGCGGGTCGCCCACCAGGTGCTGGTAATCCTCGGGATCGTGGCCGCCCATGTAGGCGAAGCTGCCCTTGCCGAACAGGCCGTGCAGGTACTTGACCTCGTCGGTGCCCGCCACCTCGGCCAGCAGGACGATGCCGTCCTTGACGAGGGTGCGCCTGAAGCCGGTGTCCTGCCCCAGGAACTCCCGGACCAGGGCGGCGTGGTTCTGGGTGAGCATGCAGGACACCGGGTCGTACTTGGCAGAGAAGTCGAACAGGGTGAAGTAGGTCTCCGGTCCGCGCGAGGCCGGCGCCTCCAGGGCCGCATCGGCTGCCCCCACGTCGAAGGTGTTGTTGACGTCGATGTCCGAGTGCTCGTAGACCATGGGGCTGGTGATCGCCCTGAAACCGGTGAAGGCGATGGTCTGCGAGTAGTCCAGCCTCTCCTGGCAGCGGGGGTCGGCCGGGTCGCCGTCGAACTCGGCCGGGACGATGTCGGTCCGGTGGGCGGCCAGGGCGATGTCCAGTGTGGCCGGGGCCGAGCACATGGCGAACAGGAAACCGCCCTCCTGCAGGTACTGGCGGACCTTCTGGGCCACCGCCAGCTTGAGCTGGGAGACCTTCCCGAAGCCCAGCTTCCCGGCCTCGCGGTTGTTGGCCCTGACCTCGTTTTTGTACCAGTCGGCGTTCTGGAAGGACGCGTAGAACTTGCCGAACTGGCCGGTGAAGTCCTCGTGGTGCAGGTGCAGCCAGTCGTACTGGCCCAGGGCGTTGGACAGCACCTCCTCGTCCCAGACGGTGCTGTAGGGAACCTGGGCGTAATCCAGCGCCAGCCGCACCGCGTCGTCCCAGGGGTCGTAGGTGGGCGGCACGTAGACAGCCAGCCGCGGCGCCTTCTCCAGCTCGATGCGCTCCATGTTGCCGGCCTCCACCTGGACGTAGATGTCCATCTTCTGGGACTCGGAGACCGGCCGGCAGTCCACCCCGCGCAGCCGGCACATCTCCTCGAGGGAGCGCACCGGCGGCAGGAGGAAGGAGCCCCCCCGGTAGTTGAGCAGCCATTCCACCTTGTGGTTGTCGAGCAGGGCCTGGTAGACGGCGCCGTAGGCCTTGAGGTGGTCGGTCTGGGTGAGGTCCATGGGGATGAGAAGGCCCTGGCCGGATAGAATTTTACCGGACAGCGGCAGCAGGACAAGGAGGGGGAAAATGGCGGAGATCTTGCTTTTCATCAAAGTATTCCAGCAACTTCGGGCCGCCCCCAAGCCGGTGCGGAGGCAGCCTAACCTTATGATTAGTTTATGATTATTGGGGCTGTTTGTCAAGGGATTTGTCTAAAAATTTGGATCTGATTTGTCGGCCAAAGGGAGCGGGATAAAACAGAAGAAGGCCGGCATGCGCCGGCCTTCTTCGCCCGCTTAGCAGCGGGGGCTATCTGACCAGGGTCATTTCCCAGCCTGGCCGAACTCGCCCGCCTCCAAACGGTAGAGATAGACGCCGTTGGCCGCCTTCTGCCTGGCCTGATCCCTGCCGTCCCAGGAAGCGCGGTGATGTCCGGCCGGCTTCTCCCCGTCCTCCAGTATCCCTCCTATCTCCAGCTTGGTTTGTGTGACTGATTGTTAAATGTAATTTGATGTTGATTTGTGCCATCTACGTTCACCATCCAGATGTTTGATGTGATTTCTCCATTATTGCGCTCCTTTCTTTGAAAACAAATTCTTGTTCTATCTGGGGACCAACTGGGATGATAATCCTTAACGTCTCCGATTTTTTGTGACAGTTTTACTTTATCAGTGCCGTCCGGATTCATTATCCATATTGCCATCGTATCTCGCAACCAGCAGGAATAAGCTATTTTTGTTCCATCCGGAGACCAAGCAGGTTCTTGACAGGTGATATTTGTGTCCGCAGGTTGGTTTGGTGTAATATACTGAATGTTAGATCCATCTGCATTCATAATGCAGATGGCACGATAAAAAAATCCATTCATTCCTAAATAGCCGCTGTCAAATACGATCTTTGTTCCATCCGGCGAATATTCCTGATTTCCGGCGCCATTCTCTAGATATGTCAATTGTCTTTGGTTTGTACTGTTAGAATCCATAAGCCATAGATTAAATACTTTTATCCCGGAAATGGTCAAATCAACTCGATTGAAACATATTGTACTCATGTCTGGCGACCAGCAGCTGGTTCCTTCTGTATATTGCGAACTGTGTGTTAAGCATTTTAATTCAGATCCATCATTTTTCATCGTATATATATGATAATAACTGGTATCGCTACCTCCACCTTTTGTAAAAACGATTTTTTCTCTATCAAACGACCATGCAGGGTCAGAATCCAGCTTTTCACTTGTTCTGGGCGTTATGTTGCTCCCGTCCGAATTCATCAAAAACAAATTCCACCCCGGCTGTAAGTTCCATTGAGAGCCGTCTATGGTGGAGACAAAGATGATCGTCTCGTCCGTTACTTCAAACGGCGGGTATATCGGCTCGGGTGCCTGCGGCGGCTGGGTGGGCTTTTTGCTGCAATCCATTGCCGTCAGGGCTACCGCCGACAGCAGGCACAGGGGCAAATGCGCTTTTAGTTTCATGGCCTTGCACCGCACAACGTTCGCAGTCATGTTACCCCCTTCCCCTATTTTTGTCAAGTGAATTTTCAGGCCAGGCTAAGGGATAACCCTGCCGTCCAGCCTGGAAACGGCTTTGCGGCCGGGACACGCCATTCGCTGCCTGTTGACAACAACCCTCTTATCTGCTAATATCATAGCGCAAACTCCGGCCCCAAAGCGCCGACCCCTGAATCCAGGCCAAGTTTTCGATTTTGCAGACCGCAGATGAGACAATGCCATAAATGCAGCCGGGCGCTCCCCATGGGCGCCTCATTCTACCACCTGAGGATCTCGGTCCAGCAGGGCTTCGACGGGGTGGTCCAGCCCGGCGCGTCCGGGGATCTCAAGGCCCTGATGGCCAAGATCGAGCAGCAGACGGCCGGCGTGCCCGAGCAGCTGCTGGAGGACGAGGTCCACAAGGAGTTCTCCTTCGTCCTCTGCCCCCGCTGCCGGGAGAAATTCTGCGCCAACCCATTGGACCTTCCTTTGGACATCCGCCACATCCCCAAGAGGACTTCCGACCTGGGCTGAACGCCACAGTTTCGAGTTTCGCGCTATGAAGTTGCGAGTTAACGTTCGTAGTTCCGGCAACCTCGCATAACTCGGAACACGAAAGACGCAACCCGCAAACTCGCCCCGCATGAAATCCCCCTTCGTCCATCTCCACGTCCACACCGAGTACAGCATCCTCGACGGCCTGGCCACGGTCGATGAGCTGGTGCGCAAGGCCAAAGAGTGCGGCATGCCGTCGCTGGCCGTCACCGACCACGGCAACATGTTCGGGGCCCTGGATTTCTACACCAGGTGCCGGGCCCAGGGCATCAAGCCCGTCATCGGCTGCGAGGTCTACATCGCCCCCAAGAGCCGGCTCGACAAGCAGGGCGGCGAGGGCGACGAGACCTCGTTCCACCTGGTGCTGCTGGCCCGGGACGAGATCGGCTACCGCAATCTGATGAAGCTCTCCTCGGCCGGGTTCCTGGAGGGCTTCTACTACAAGCCCCGGATCGACAAGGAGCTCCTGACCTCCCACTCCCAGGGCCTGCTGGCCATGTCCTCCTGCACCAGGGGCGAGATCAGCCAGATGATCCTCAAGGGCCGGGAGGACAGGCTCCGGGAGGCCGCCTATTTCTACCGGGAGCTGTTCGGGGAGAACTATTTTCTGGAGGTCCAGAACCACGGACTGGAGGACGAGCGCGCCGCCCTGCCGGGGATCGTCCGCCTCTCCAGGGAGCTGGGCATCCCCCTGGCCGCCACCAACGACGTCCACTACCTCTCGCCCGACGACGCCAAGGCCCACGCCGTCCAGCTCTGCGTCCAGACCGGGTCCACCATGGACGACCCGGGCCGCTTCCAGTTCGCCAACGACAGCTTCTATTTCCGCACCCCGGCCGAGATGACCCGCCTGTTCGAGGACCTGCCCGAGGCCCTGGCCAACACCGCGGCCATCGCCGAACGCTGCAACCTGCAGCTTTCCGACCTGGGGACCGGCAAGCTGAACCTGCCCCACTTCCCGGTGCCCCCCGAGTACCAGAACCAGACGGCCTACCTGCGCTTCCTGGCCAACTCCGGCCTGGCCAGGCGCTACCCCAAGGTCACCCCGGGCCACCAGGAGAGGCTGGACAAGGAGCTGGCCATCATCGAGCGCATGGGCTTCGCCGGGTACTTCCTGGTGGTCAAGGACTTCATCGACTACGCCCGGCGCAGCGGCGTGGCCGTGGGCCCGGGCCGGGGCTCGGCCGTGGGCAGCCTGGCCCTCTACAGCCTGGGCATCACCGACGTCGACCCCATCCGCTACGGCCTGCTGTTCGAGCGCTTCCTCAACCCTGAGCGCATCAGCATGCCCGACGTCGACATCGACTTCGGCGACCTCAAGCGCGACCTGGTGATCGACTACGTCAAGTCCAAGTACGGCCAGGACAGCGTGGCCCAGATCATCACCTTCGGCACCATGAAGGCCAGGGCGGCGGTGCGCGACGTGGCCCGGGTCTTCAGGCTCTCCTACCCCGAGGCCGACCGCATCGCCAAGCTCATCCCATTCAACAAGACCATCGCCGAGGCCCTCAAGCAGGTGCCCGACCTGGCCAAGCTGGTGGCCTCGGACCCCCGCTACCAGGAGGTCATCGGCATCGCCCAGCGCCTGGAGGGCCGCATCCGCAACGCCTCCACCCACGCCGCCGGCATCGTCATCACCCCGGGGGCGCTGACCGACTACCTGCCGCTGTTCCGCAACCAGAAGGGCGGCGAGGTCTCCACCCAGTACGAGATGGGCTGGCTGGAGAAGTGCGGCCTGCTGAAGATGGACTTCCTGGGCCTGCGCAACCTGACCATCATCGACGAGACCCTGGCCCTGGCCCGGGAGGCCGGGCGCGAAGTCGACATCGCCGCCATCCCCACCGACGACCCCAAGGCCTTCGAGCTGCTGCGTTCCGGCGACACCGTCGGCATTTTCCAGCTGGAGGGCTCGGGGATGCGCGACCTGACGGTCAGGTTCCAGACCTCGTCCATCGACGACATCATCGCCATCATCTCCCTCTACCGGCCCGGCCCCATGGACCTCATCCCCGATTTCCTGGCCCGGAAGAACGGCCGGCAGAAGATCGAGTACGAGCACCCCCTGCTGGAGTCGGTCTGCCGCGACACCTACGGCATCCTCATCTACCAGGAGCAGGTGATGCAGGCGGTCCAGGCCCTGGCCGGCTGGAGCCTGGGGACCGGCTACCTGCTGATCAAGGCCATCTCCAAGAAGAACCCGGAGGTCATCGAGCAGCAGCGCCCGGCCTTCATCAAGGGCTGCCAGGAGACCAACCGGATCCCCAAGGAGAAGGCCGAGAGGATCTTCGACCTGCTGGCCAAGTTCGCCGGCTACGGGTTCAACAAGTCGCACGCCGCCGGCTACGCGGTGCTGGCCTACCAGACCGCCTACCTCAAGGCCCACTTCCCGGCCGAATACATGGCCGCCCTGCTCTCCAGCGTCATGGGCGACGCCGACAAGACCAACGCCTTCCTGGCCGACTGCCGGGAGAAGGGCATCCGGATCCTGCCGCCGGACATCAACGCCAGCCAGTACCGCTACCGGCCCGATGCCGGGAAAGCCGGCATGGCCATCCGCATCGGCCTGGGCGCGGTCAAGAACGTGGGCCAGCAGGCCATCGAAGGGCTGGTGGCCGTCCGCGAGAAGGCGGGCGGGTTCACCTCGGTGGTCCACCTGCTGGAGAACGCCGACCCCCGGCTGGTCAACCGCAAGGTGGCCGAGAGCCTGATCAAGTCCGGCTGCTTCGACCCGGTGGAACCCGACCGCCAGGGCCTGCTGGACGGGCTGGAGGCGGCCATGGACGCGGCCTCCTCGGCCCGGGAGCGGCGGGAGCAGGGCCAGACCTCGTTCTTCGACGGCGATCCGCCCGCCCCTGGCAAGCCAGCCTCGGCGCCGGCAGCCCGTAAGATCGACCCCAAAAGCTTCCTGCCCTTCGAGAAGGAGTCCCTGGGCTTCTACCTCTCCGGCCATCCGCTGGAGAAGTTCACGGTGGAGCTGAGATCGTTCGCCACCCACTCCATCGGCCAGCTGGGCGACCTGGAGGACAACCAGGCGGTGATCGTCGGCGGCTCGGTGTCGTCCGTCAAGCAGATACCCCAGCGCAACGGCAAGCCCATGGCCTTCGTCACCCTGGAGGGCCTGACCGGCACCTGCGAGGTGCTGGTCTTCTCCGACCTGCTGGAGTCCAAGCGCCAGCTTATTGAGCCGGATTCGCTGCTGCTGGTGGCCGGCTCGGTCTCCACCCGGGAGGAGGAGAGCCCGAAGATCGTGGCCAACGACCTCTTCCCCCTGGCCCAGTGCCGCCACTCGCTGGTGGAGCACGTGGAGGTGCTGCTCGGCCAGGAACATATGGACGACGACCTCACCCAGCGGCTGACCCGGATCCTGGACAAGTACCCGGGCGCCTGCCCGGTGGTTTTCCTGGTGGAGAGCCCGGGGGAGCGGCCCATCAAGATCCGCTCCCAGCGCCTGCGGGTCAGCCCCGAACCCGAGCTGTTCCAGGAGCTGGGCCAGATACTGGGCTCCCAGGCCTTCCGCTTCTGCGGCCGCTGGCAGCCCCAGAACGGGCGGAGGCAGGGGAGCTTTCGGCGAAGGGAGTGAGCCAAGGCAAGCTGAAAAGGGCATCGTGAACACGACGCCCTTTTCTTTTTCGTATATACCACATATTGATTATCCCATCCGTTCAGGTAAAATCGGATCGCTTTAACAACCAGACGGCTTGTCCCCTCTGTCAGCCTGAGCCGGGTCGAAGGCAAGAGGGGACGGGCCTGCACTGAAATAGGCGGCCTGCCTTACACCTGAAGTGGGTGTGTAATGAATTTAGGAAACCCTGGCTTAAGCCAGGAAAGCAACTACACACCC